>NZ_JBAWTG010000046.1:0-41715 GCF_037106235.1 Methylobacterium nigriterrae
TCCGGATGGTCACGGGCCGCGGTCTGCGGCGCCCCCTCCGCCGGGCGGGGCGCGGGGTTGCGCGCCGCCCGGTCCGTGAGCCGTCGCCCCGGAACGGGGAGGAGAGACGCGTCGCGTTTCACAGGATGATCGCCCGCCGCGCCGGGACCGAACGTCGCCCGGCCCGAGACAGCGGGCCCGGGCCGTTCTAGATCACGCGGAACCCGCCTCGATGCCGCAGGAGACCTCCGTGAGCGCAGACCCCTCAGCCCCGAGCGCATCCCCCTGCCCGTTCGAGGTCGCGGTGGTGGGCGCCGGCGCGGCCGGGCTCGCGGCGGCGCTGGCGCTGGCGCGCGAGGGCATCCCGACCGCCCTCGTCGGGCGGCACGCGCCCGTCGCCGACGGCCGGACCGTGGCGCTCCTCGACGGGTCGGTGCGCTTCCTCGCGGCGCTCGGCGCCTGGGGTGCGATCGCCCCGCACGCGGCGCCGCTCGCCGAGCTCCACATCGTCGACGACACCGGCAGCCTGTTCCGGCCGCCCCCGGCCCGGTTCCGGGCCTCCGAGATCGGGCTCGAGGCCTTCGGCTGGAACGTCGAGAGCGCCCGCCTCGTCGAGAGCCTGCGGATGGAGGCCCGCGCCGCGCCGGGCCTGACCCTGTTCGAGTGCGACGCAGGGCCTTGCGAGCGCGGCGAGGCGGAGGCTCGCCTCGCGCTCGAGGACGGGCGCGGCGTCGCGGCCCGGCTCGTGGTCGCGGCAGACGGCGCGCGCTCGCTCCTGCGGGCGGCCTCGGGCCTCGCGGTGCGGGACTGGACCTACCCGCAGGCCGCGATCACGACGCTCCTCGCCCACGCGCGCCCGCACCGGGACGTCTCGACGGAGTTCCACACCCGCCAGGGCCCCTTCACCCTGGTGCCGCTGCCGGGCGGGCATCGTTCCAGCCTCGTCTGGGTCATGGGCGAGGGCCCGGCGCGGCGGCTCGCCGCCCTCGACGAGCCCGGGCTCGCCGCCGCGGTCGAGCGCCAGTCCCGGTGCCTGCTCGGATCGCTCCGCATCGACGGGCCGCGCGGCCTCGTGCCGATGCGGGGCCTCTCGGTCGGAAGCCCCGTGGCGCACCGCCTCGCGCTGATCGGCGAGGCCGCCCACGTCTTCCCGCCGATCGGCGCGCAGGGGCTGAACCTGGGCCTGCGCGACGCCGCCGCCCTGCGCGATGCCGTCGTGGCGGCGTCGCGCGATCGCCGCGACCCCGGCGCGCGGGGCGCGCTCGCGGGCTTCGCCCGGGCCCGCGGCCTCGACGCCAGGCTGCGCAATGCGGCGGTCGACGCGCTGAACCGGAGCCTCATCGCCGACCTCCTGCCCGTCGATGCCCTGCGGGGCGCGGGGCTGCTCGCCATGACGACGATCGGCCCGCTGCGCCGCGCGGTGATGCGCGAGGGCGTGCTGCCGCGCCTCAACGCGCCCGAGCTGATGCGGGCGCGGGGCTGAGGCCCGGCCGTCAGCGGCGGGCCACCTCCCCCGAGGCCGTCTGCGCGCGGGCCGGGGTGATCGAGCCCGTGGCAAGCTCCGGCCCGGCGCCGCCGGGACTTTTCGGCGCGAGCGCCAAACCGTCCTGGCTCCCGGGCTGGCTCCCGAAGGCGGTGCCGGCGCGCCCGAGCGCCTCGCCGTGGGCGAAGAGCGCCTGCATGTAGTGCTGGTCGAAGGGCGCCGTCGTGGTACGGGTGAAGCGCCCGTCGATCTCGGCCACCTTCAGCTCGAGCCCGTTGCGCGCCGCGAAGGCCCGCGACAGGGCGATCGTCCCCGCGGTCTGCGCCTTGATGGCGGCCGACAGGGAGCGGCCGAGCACGCTCAGCGTAGTGCGCGTCGCCATCTGGAAGTCCGGCGTCAGCTTGTTGTTGACGACCACGTAGACGGTCCTGGCCGGGATCCGGACGCTCGCCCCGCCGAGGATCGCTGGCCCGGGCGCGAGGTAGAACGGCGCCGTGGTGCCGCCATCCGCGTGCATCTCCTGGAAGCCCTTGCCGTCGGCCGCGACCGCGTCGATCAGCACCGGCGGGAAGATTCCCGGCACCGCCGAGGAGGCGAGCACGATGGCGCGGAACAGGGCGAGCGCCTTCGGGGAGCCGTCGCCGGCGATCGCGCCCAGATCCCACAGGACCGGGCGCTCGGCATCGACCTCCGTGGTCGCCACGAGCAGGCGGCGCCCCCTGGCGTTCTCGGCCGCGACCGCCTTGAGGAGCGCCGGCGTGATCGCCCTGTCGATGCGCTTCTTGAGCGGCCAGGTGTCGGTGAGCGCCTCGTTGCTGCCGCCGAACTCGAACACGTCGGCGGCCGTGATGGTGGTGTAGGCCTCCCGCAGGGGCCCGTTGCCGCGCTCGCCGACGAAGGCGAAGGGCGCGATCAGCGCGCCGGTGCTGACGCCGGTGACCACCCCGAAATCCGGGCGGTCGCCAGCCTCGGTCCAGCCGGTCAGGAGGCCCGCCGCGAAGGCCCCGTTCTCGCCGCCGCCCGAGAGGACGAGCCAGGGCTCGGCGGCCATCGGCGCGCGGTCGATCAGGGCCTGGAAGGCCGCGACGTCGTCGCCCGCGATGCGCACCAGTCCCTTCAGGCCCGCGGGCCGGGCGCTGCCCGCCTCGCCGGCCGTGAACGCGACCCGCTGCGGCTCGCCGGACCGCGGGGCGGCCGGGGCCATCTGCGGGGTGAGCGTGCCGAGCATCACCGCCGCGGTGCACAGGAGGGTGTGCCGCTTGGTCAGTCCGGACATGTGCCTCGGTCCCTCGATGAGCTTGGTTCCCTGCGAGGCTCCCCGCCGGGTTCTTCGCAGGGTTCTTTGCAGGCCCGCCTCGACCCGGAAACGTGCCGCCCGCCGGGGCAGTTCCTGATGGGACCTTGACCGTGCGTGCGATGCAACACCTCGCGCGAGCGCGGCCCCGGGTCCCCAGCCCGCAACCGGCCCCCGTCCCACCACCTTCGGACGGCTTTACGCAGGCCCCGCCCTTGCACTACGGGGTGAGCCG
This sequence comes from Methylobacterium nigriterrae, assembly GCF_037106235.1. Lineage (NCBI taxonomy): Bacteria > Pseudomonadati > Pseudomonadota > Alphaproteobacteria > Hyphomicrobiales > Methylobacteriaceae > Methylobacterium > Methylobacterium nigriterrae. Next base: position 2,992 of record NZ_JBAWTG010000046.1, read on the forward strand.
ATTCGCCCCGCCGAGGTATCCGATCCCCGATCCCGGGGTACCCCGCGCGGGGTCGACGCCCAGGACCGCCCAGGACCGCCCAGGCAACCCCGAGGAAGACCCGAGGACATCCCATGAAACTGCCGCGCCGCTTCTTCCAGCCGCTCGCCACCGGCGCGCCGGCCCCGTTCCGCGACCTGCCGGTCCGGCTCGAGCGCATGATCCACTTCGTGCCGCCCCACAACGAGAAGGTGCGGGCCCGGGTGCCGGAGCTCGCCAAGACGGTCGACGTGGTGCTGGGCAACCTCGAGGATGCGGTGCCGGCCGACCAGAAGGAGGCCGCCCGCAAGGGCTTCGTCGCCATGGCCCGCGACACCGACTTCGCGGCCTCCGGCACGGGCCTGTGGACGCGCATCAACGCCCTGAACTCCCCCTGGATCCTCGACGACCTGTTCGAGATCGTCGCGGAGGTCGGCGACCGGCTCGACGTCGTGATGGTGCCCAAGGTCGAGGGGCCCTGGGACATCCACTACGTCGACCAGCTGCTCGCCCAGCTCGAGGCCCGCCACGGCGTCGGCAAGCCGATCCTGGTCCACGCCATCCTGGAGACCGCCGAGGGCGTGGCCAACGTGGATGCCATCGCCTGCGCCTCCCCGCGCATGCACGGGATGAGCCTCGGGCCGGCCGACCTCGCGGCCTCGCGCGGCATGAAGACCACCCGCGTCGGCGGCGGGCATCCGGATTACCGCGTCATCGCCGACCCGGCCGGGGACGCGCCGCGGCCTTCGGCCCAGCAGGATCTCTGGCACTACACCATCGCGAAGATGGTCGACGCCTGCATGGCGAGCGGCATTAAGGCCTTCTACGGCCCCTTCGGCGACTTCTCGGATCCGGAGGCCTGCGAGGCGCAGTTCCGCAACGCCTTCCTGATGGGCTGCGCGGGCGCCTGGACGCTGCATCCGAGCCAGGTCGCCATCGCCAGCCGCGTCTTCGCGCCCGACCCCGCCGAGGTCGCCTTCGCGGTGCGCATCGTCGAGGCGATGCCCGACGGAACCGGCGCGGTTATGCTCGACGGCAAGATGCAGGACGACGCCACCTGGAAGCAGGCCAAGGTTATCGTCGACCTCGCCCGGCTCGTGGCCCAGAAGGACCCCGGGCTCGCCAAGACGTACAACCTTTGATCTGCATCCTTTGATCTGCGATCCCTGAATATTACGCGCGCGAAGACCAGCCCTGCCCCGGGCCGGCCGTGACACGGCGCCGGCCCGGGCCTATCTTGAGAATCATGACCGACGAGAACGTGAAAGTCGCGAAGTTCGGCCTCGGCGCGGTGGTCCGCCACCGCCTCTATCCATTCCGGGGCATCGTCTTCGACGTGGATCCGGTGTTCGACAACACCGAGGAATGGTGGCTCGCGATCCCAGAGGACGTGCGGCCCGCCAAGGACCAGCCCTTCTACCACCTGCTCGCCGAGAACGCGGAATCCGAGTACGTCGCCTACGTCTCGGAGCAGAACCTGGTGCCGGACACCTCCGGCGAGGCCCTGCGGCACGCCGGCATCGCCGAGGTGTTCGTGCAGGACGCGAGCGGCGCCTACCGCGTCCGCGACCGCCACGCGAACTGAGGGCGGACCCTCGACGCGCCCTCTCCCGCACCGGCGGGGCGACCCGCGCCAATGAAAAAGCCGGGCATCGCTGCCCGGCTTGTCCGCTCGTGACCCTTGTTCCCGACGCTCAGGGCTTCGGGGCCGCGGCGGCGGCGGGCGCGGAGCCGCCCTTCTCGGACTCGAGCTTCTTGCGCATGTCCTCGCTGCGCTTCTCGAGCTCGGCCTGGAGCTTCTTCTGCTGCTCCTCCAGCACCTTCGGGTCCATGGCCGGGCCGTCGAAGGCCTTGCCGAAGCCCGCGAGCGGCACCGCGAAGGTGACCTCGCGCTGGGTCTGGTTCTGGACCGAGACGTTGAGGGTCGTGCCCTTCTTCATCGCGGCGACCACGCTGGCGTCGAGGTTGCCGGCCTCCGCGAAGCAGCCGTTGGGGAAGCAGACCGCGAACTTGCCGGTGGTCGGCTGCTGGCTGTCGACCGTGAAGCGGATGCCGGGCTGCAGCAGCAGGCCGAGCGGCAGCAGGTAGCGCACCACGCGCACCTCCTGCTTCGTCTGCGGGTTCTTCATCTCGTAGACGGCCACCGCCAGGACCGGCTGGCCCTGGTCGGAGACGAAGTCGCGGGTGGTGTAGCAGATGTCGGTGCCCGAGCTGCCGTCCTTGCCGCAGACCTTGGTCCAGTCGGCCTGGCTCGGCTCGGACTTCACGTTGACCACCTGCGGGCCGCTCTGCTGCTGCGACTGCGGCTGCTGCGCGGCCGGGGTCGTGGGGGCCGGCGCGGCCGGCGCGGGCGCGGCCGGAGCGGCGGGCTTGCCCTTCGGCTGGGCGAGGGCCGGCGCGGCCGCGAGGCCGCCGGCGAGCGCGAGGAACGCGGCGACGCGCAGCGGGCGCGCTTGGCGGTTGGCGAGGAACATCAGCTCTGACCCCTTGGAAGTCTCACGTAGAAGGCGAAAACCATGACGCGGCTCGAGACGCGCTGCCGCCGTGGCAGGAGCGTCGGCCGGCGCATGCCGGAGCACTCGAAGCCCCGGACGCGCCCTGCTCGGCCGAAGGGCAAGCCAAAAGCCTCTCGACTCCGCTCGAACGACCGGGCGGTCTGCTTTCCCCCCGAATGAGGCGAAGACATGACACCGCTGCCGTTCCCGATCCGGGACGCGGCCTCGCGCAGCACGCCCTGACGCAAGACGCCCCGCGACGCAAGCCCGGTCGTGCCGCCTCTCCGGCCTGCCCGCGGACAATTAGGGCCCGGTTAACCTTAAAGTCCCATCAACGACGGGGTATCGGGGGAGACGGGTGCAGGTGTTGGCTTCGATCAAACAACCCGTCGCGGCGCTCCGGGGGGCGGGTTCGCGCCCGCCCGCCCGCCCGCGTCCCCCTGCCCCGGCTCCCCCCGCCCCGCCGCCGGACCCCGTCGCGGAACCGGCGCCCGCCGCCACCCCCGCCGAGGTCCCCTCACGCCGCACGGGGCTGTGCGCGCTGCTCGCCGCCACGGCCCTGCGCCATCCGGACCGCGTCGCCCTCGTGGACGCCGCCGACAAGGCGGCCTGGAGCGGGCGGGCCTCCATGACCTGGACCTACGGCGCCGCGGCCGAGTTCGTCGCCCGCCTCGGCCACGGCCTGCGCGCCTGGCGTCTGCCTCCCGGCAGCCGCGTCGGCCTCGCCCTCCCGGGCAGCACCGAGGCGCTCGTCGCCCATCTCGCGGTCGAGGCCGCGGGCCACGTCCCCTGCCTCCTGCCCCCGTCCTGGGACGAGGACCAGCTGCTCGCCGGCATCCAGGCGGCGGGCATCGGCGCGGTCCTGACCCAGGCGCGGCTCGGGCAGGCCCGCCCGGCCGAGCGCCTGTGCCGCGTGGCCGCCCGCTACTTCGGCCTGCGCTACCTCGCGGCCTTCGGCCCCGGCCTGCCCGACGGGGTGATCAGCCTCGACGAGATGGCGCTCGACCGGCGCTCCGGCGCCGGGCCGGTCGAGGGCGGCGGCGGCCTCGTCAGCTTCGCGGGCGCCGACCCGGCGCGGCCGGTCCACCGGCCCGGCGACGCCCTCCTGGCGGCGGCGGCCGTGCACCTGATCGCGGCCCGGATCGAGCCCGCCGAGCGGATCCTCGGCCTCGTGGCGCCGGGCGACCTGCGCGGCCTCGTCACGGGCCTCGGCGCCGCGCTGATCTCGGGCGCGAGCCTGGAGACCCTGCCGGTCTTCGACGGCGCCGCCTTCGCGGCCGCCCTGCGGCGGCCGGTGCCGACCCATCTCGTCGTGCCGGCCTTCCTCGAGGCGGCGCTGGCCTCCGGGCCCCTGCCCGAGACCCTGCGCTCGGTCAGCGTCGCGCACCGCGCCCCCGCCCGCCTGACGGGGCGCACCCTGCGCCCCGCCTTCCGCGGCGGCCACCCGGCCCTGATCGACGTGCTCGCCCTCGACGAGGACGTCGTCCTGTCCTGCGCCCGCGGGGCGGCGGACCTCGCCCTCACCCTGGCGGAGCCCGGGCGGCTCGGCCTGCCGCCCGGGCTCCTCGCCCTGCGGCACGAGCCGGACGGCCGCCTCGGCTTCCGCGGCCTGGCCGGCAAGGCCGCCCCGCTGCAGCGCGCCGCGGAGCCGCCCGACGCCGCCACCTGGCGGTCTTCCCGCTTCCGGCCGAGCCTGTTTGCCGGGACAGCGACGGGCGTCGTCGAGGCCTGAGCCGCTCCGCTTCGCAGTGCGGGATTTTCTCGAGGCATCGCCCGGCGCGCGCGGCGGCGCCCCCGGACCCTTGCCCCGGACCCGCCCGGCTTCCTCCAAGATTGGTTAAAAACGAACCATCTCAGTCGTTTGGCTCGCCGCATTGACGCGGCGGGCGAGGCCCGCACACCGGTTCGCGCGGGCAGTTCATCGCACGGTCAGGCTCGCCCGGCATCTTCGCATCTGCAATCTCGCCGGCGAACCAACCGCCGCCCCGCGGGTTATGGCTAGGGTCCCTTCCCAAGGGGCACGCGATGGGGTAACGCTGAAGCTTATGGGTGCGCTGCAACAAGTTCTTGTTGTCGACGACGGCCACCGCGCCGTCGATCATTCCCTCGCCGCGGAGCTCGCCGAGCTCGGCTACGCGAGCGTCACCGCCTCGCTCGAGGCCGCCGACGACGTGCTCGCGGTGATCGCCCGCCCCGCCGCCATCCTGCTCCAGACCTCCACCCGCGGCGGCTCCGGCTTCGCGCGCCGCGCCGCCAGGCTCCGCGCCCAGATGCGCAGCGCCGGCATCCCGGTCATCACCGTCGACGAGGCCATGGGCCGGCGCGCCGGCGCCCCGGTGGACCTCAAGAGCTGCATCGGGCCCTACGTCCTGAACGAGCCGGAGCGCTGAGGCGAGGCGGGGCCCGAGGGCGCCTCCCGCACGGGCCAACCCGTTCGCACATCGTGAACAGCGACCGGATCAATGGGGCAACGCGCCCCCTCTCCCGTGCGGGAGAGGGTTGGGGTGAGGGGTGCGACCTCTCCGGAGACGGCGAACCCCTCACCCGGTCCGCTTTCGCGGACTCGACCTCTCCCGCACGGGAGAGGTGGGGCGGCGCGCCAACTCCGCCGGTATCCACGAGAGCGTCGGTGCAGGGCTCGATGGTTCCCAAGGCCGGGCGCGGGTCCCCTCTCCCGTGCGGGAGAGGGACAGGGTGAGGGGTGCGACCTCTCCGGAGACGGCGAACCCCTCACCCGGTCCACGTTCCGCGGACTCGACCTCTCCCGCACGGGAGAGGTGGCGGCGCGGGCTGCGCTGCATCGATACGCCGCCTGGAATTCGTTGAGGCGGAACGTGAGGTCATGGCCTCAACACACTGAGAACACGCGCATTGTCCGCCGAAGCGGCCGCCGGCCCGGGGCGAGGCGATGCGGCACCGGACAGGATTCGTGCGCGTTCCCTGATCCGCAGGCCAGGGACAACGCTCGAGCCGCGCCCCGCCGCCGTCTTCCGGAGCGCGGGCCCGGACATCCCCCTCACGCCGCCTTCCTGCCGCCCTGCGCCGCGATCTTGGCGAGGCTCCGGAGGATCTGCGTCGTCACCTTGAGGCGCTCGGGCACGCTGTCGAGCTCGCGGATGAAGACGATGCTCATGTCGGGGCGGACCTTGGCGAAGGAGCCCTGCTCGGCGACGTAGGCCACGAGGCCGGGCGGGTTGGCGAAGGCCCGGTCGCGGAAGTGGATGACGGCGCCCTTGGGGCCGGCCTCGACCTTCTCGACGTTCGTCTCCCGGCACAGGATCTTGATCGTCACGATCTTGAGGAGCTGCTCTACCTCCGGCGGCAGCGGGCCGAAGCGGTCGATCAGCTCGGCCCCGAAGCTCTCCATCTCGGCGTCGCTCCCGAGCGTCGAGAGGCGCCGGTAGAGGCCGAGGCGCACGCCGAGATCCTCGACGTAGTCCTCGGGGATCGTGACGGGGGCGCCGAGCGCGATGGTGGGCGACCACGCCTCCTCCACGGGCTCCTCGATGCCGGCCTTGAGCGCCGTGACGGCATCCTCCAGCATCTGCTGGTAGAGCTCGTAGCCGACCTCCTTGATGTGGCCGGACTGCTCGTCGCCGAGCAGGTTGCCCGCGCCCCGGATGTCGAGGTCGTGGCTCGCGAGCTGGAAGCCCGCGCCCAGCGTGTCGAGCCCCTGCAGCACCTTGAGCCGCCGCTCGGCCTGGACGGTGAGCTGGCGGTTGGCCGGCGTCGTGAACAGCGCGTAGGCCCGCGCCTTCGAGCGCCCGACCCGCCCGCGCAGCTGGTAGAGCTGGGCGAGCCCGAACATGTCGGCCCGGTGCACGATCAGCGTGTTGGCGGTCGGGATGTCGAGGCCCGATTCGACGATCGTGGTCGAGAGGAGCACGTCGAACTTGCCCTCGTAGAAGGCCGTCATCACGTCCTCGAGCTGGCCCGCCGCCATCTGGCCGTGGGCGACCGCGACCTTGATCTCGGGCATCTCGGCGTCGAGGAAGCGCTTCACCTCGGGGAGATCCTCGATGCGCGGCACCACGTAGAAGGCCTGGCCGCCGCGGTAGCGCTCGCGCAGCAGCGCCTCGCGGATGAGGAGCGGGTCGAAGGGCGTCACGAAGGTGCGCACGGCGAGGCGGTCGACCGGCGGCGTCGCGATGATCGAGAGCTCGCGCACGCCGGTCATGGCGAGCTGGAGGGTGCGCGGGATCGGGGTCGCCGAGAGCGTCAGCACGTGGACATCCGCCTGCAGCGCCTTCAGCCGCTCCTTGTGGGCCACGCCGAAATGCTGCTCCTCGTCCACGATGATGAGGCCGAGATCCTTGAAGGCGACCGCCTTGGCGAGCAGCGCGTGGGTGCCGACCACGATGTCGATGCCGCCGTTCGCGAGCCCCTCGCGCACCTTCTTCAGGTCGGCGCTCGACACGAAGCGGGAGGCCTGGGCGACGTTGACGGGCAAACCCTTGAAACGCTCCGCGAAGGTCCGGTAGTGCTGGCGCGCGAGCAGCGTCGTCGGCACCACGACGGCCACCTGCTTGCCGGAAATGGCCGCCGCGAAGGCGGCGCGGAGCGCCACCTCGGTCTTGCCGAAGCCGACATCGCCGCAGACGAGCCGGTCCATCGGGCGGCCCGCGTTGAGGTCGTCGAGCACCGCCTCGATGGCGTTGCCCTGGTCCTCCGTCTCCTCGAAGGGGAAGCGGGCGGCGAATTCTCCGTAGAGCCCCTCCGGCGCGGTGAGGCGGGGGGCGGGCTTCACGAAGCGCTCGGCCGCGACCTTGATGAGCGCGCCCGCCATCTCGAGGATGCGGCGCTTCATCTTGGCCTTGCGGGCCTGCCAGGCGCCGCCGCCGAGCCGGTCGAGGGGCACCTCGGCATCCTCCGAGCCGTAGCGGGTGAGGAGCTCGATATTCTCCACCGGCAGGAGCAGCAGGCCGCCCGTGTATTGCAGCTCCAGGCAATCGTGGGGGGCGCCCGCCGCCGTGACGGTCTTGAGGCCGACGAAGCGGCCGATGCCGTGGTCGGCATGGACGACGAGGTCGCCGGGCTGCAGCGCCTGCACCTCCAGGATCACGTCCTGGGGGCGCTTGGCCTTGCGCTTGGCGCGCACCAGCCGGTCGCCCAGGATGTCGCCCTCGGCCACCACGGCGAGCTGGCCGGCCGTGAACCCGGCCTCGAGCCCCCAGACCGCCACCGCCACGTCCGTGCCGCGCTTCAGCGCGTAGACGTCCGACAGGCGGGTGATCGCGATCGGCTTCCTCAGGCCGTGGTCGGTCAGCACGCCGCAGAGCCGGTCGCGGGAGCCGTCGGACCAGGATCCCAGGATCACGTGATGCCCGGATCCCTGCAGGTCGCGCACATGCGCGACCGCCGCGTCGAACACGCTCGCCGATTCCTCGGCGCGCTCCGGCGCGAAGCTGCGCCCCGGCTCGCCCTCGCAATCGATCACCGCGCGGGCCTCGCCGCCCGGCAGCGCGAAGGGCGTGAGCCGGGCGACGCTCGCGGCGGCGACGCGCTCCCGCCACTCGTTCGGCGTGAGGTAGAGGGCGCGCGGCGGCAGCGGCTTGTAGGGGGCGACGCCGGCCTGCGGGGTCTTGAGGGCGGATTCGCGCGCCTGGAAATAGTCCTGCACCAGGGCGAGGCGCTCGGCGGCCGCCTCCTCGACCTGCGCGTCGAACACCATCGGCACGCCCGCCACGTAGTCGAACAGGGTGTCGAGGCGCTCGTGGAAGAGCGGCATCCAATGCTCGAGCCCGGCGTAGCGGCGGCCCTCGCTCACCGTCTCGTAGAGCCGGTCGTCGCGGGTCGCGGCCCCGAAATTCTGGATGTAGCCCTGGCGGAAGCGCCGGATCGTCTCGGTGGTGAGCTGCACTTCGCTCATCGGCACGAGGTCGAGGGAGCGCAACTGCCCGATCGTGCGCTGGGTCTCGGGGTCGAAGGCGCGGATCGATTCGAGGGTGTCGCCGAAGAAGTCGAGGCGGATCGGGTTCGGCAGGCCCGGCGGCGACAGGTCGAGGATGCCGCCGCGCACGGCGTACTCGCCGGTGTCGCGCACCGTGCCGGTGCGCAGGAAGCCGTTCGCCTCGACCCAGGCCGTGACCTTGTCCATCGACACGACGTTGCCGACCGCCGCCGAGAAGGTCTCGACCGCGATCCGGTCGCGCGGCGGCACCCGCTGCACGAGGGCGTTGACGGTGGTCAGCAGGATGCGCGGCGCCGCCTCCGAGGAGCGCGAGCGGGCGAGCCGCGAGAGCGCCGTCATGCGGCTCGCGGCGATGCCGGCATTCGGCGAGACCCGGTCGTAGGGCTGGCAGTCCCAGGCCGGCACGCTCATGATCTCGAGCTCGGGCGCGACGAAGCGCAGCGCGTTCTGGAAGGCGTTCGAGCGCCCGGAATCGCGCGCCACGTGCACCAGCACCGCCGGCCCCTCGAAGCCCTGGCTGAGCGCGCGCGCGAGATCGGCCACCACGAGGGCGTCGAACCCCTCCGGCACGCGCGCCAGCGTCGGGCTGTCGCCGCGCTTCAGCGCCTCGAGCGCCTTCGCCAGCGGCCCGGATCTCGGCAGGGCGAAACGCGCGGCCGGCGGCTTCGGCGCGGCGGGGGCGGAGGGTTTCGGTGCGGGTTTGGCCATGAAGGTGGTGCGTGTCGCTTCGTTCGGCTTGCGGAAGTCGTAACCCGGCGCCGGCTCGTCCGGCGCCGACATGCCCCTCCCCGTTCGGGAGAGGGGCGAGGGATGCCACCGCTCCGGACGGGGAGCGGTGATGCGCGGGGACCGCTCAGCCGTGGATCGGCGCGTCGTGCTTATGGAAGGATCCGAGCCGGCGGTAGACCGGCGTGTCGTAATTCTCCGGCACCGGGGCCTCGCCGGTGAGCCAGCGGAACAGGTCGCGGTCGGGCACCTCGATCAGCGCCTCGAAATCGGCAAGGTCCCCCTCGCTGAAGGACCCGATCTCGGCATCGGCGAAGCGGCCCATGATCAGGTCCATCTCGCGGATGCCCCGGTGCCAGGCCCGGTAGAGGGTGCGGCGGCGGCGCGGGTCGAGATCCGCGCTGGTGCGGGTGGTGCCGGACATGAGCCAAACCTGTGATGCCGTGATCCCGGGATCGCCTGACCCCCGGATTGCAAGATCCCGCAATCCGGTGATTCCATGTGATCCCATGCGCAACCCGCGCGGGAAGCTGTGCCGCAGCGGGAGGCGGGCGCGATGGTCTATATAGGGTCTCCCGCCCGCGGCACCATCCCGTCCGCCGCCACCCCGCCGCCCGCATGACCGACGCCTCCGCCCCGACGCCCCCTGCCCCGACGGCCCTCCGGCCGAGCCTCCTCGACCCGCTCTTCGCCCCCGCCCGGACGCTGCCGGGCGTCGGCCCGAAGATGGCGCCCCTGATCGAGCGGCTCCTCGGCACGCCCGAGCAGCCCGCCCGCATCGTCGACCTGCTGTTCCACCTGCCGCAGGGCGGCGTGGCGCGGCAGCTGAAAGGCTCGATCGCCGAGGCGCCCCCGGGCGAGCCGGTGACGCTCGGCGTCACCGTGGTGTCGCACCGGCCCCCGCAGCCCGGGGCCGGCCGGCGCCCGCACCGGGTGCTGGTGGAGGATGCCACCGGCGACATCAGCCTCGTGTTCTTCGGCATGCCGCGCGCCCGCATCGAGAAGATGCTGCCGCTGGGCGCCCACCGCTACATCTCGGGCCGCATCGACCTCTGGGACGGGCACCGGCAGATGGTGCACCCCTCCCGCGTCACCGACGAGGCGGGGCTCGCGAGCCTGCCGGCCGTCGAGCCGATCTACGGGGCGACCGAGGGCCTGACCTCGCGGGCGATCTCGAAGCTCGCCCACGCCGCCCTCGACCGCCTGCCGGTGCTGCCCGAGTGGCAGGACCCGGCCTGGCTCGACCGCAACGGCTGGCCCCCCTTCGCGGACGCGCTGCGGGCCGAGCACCGGCCGGACGAGCCCCCGCCCCGCCGGCAGGAGGACGCGGACGCCCCGCCCCGCCCGCCCGCCCGCCGGCGCCTCGCCTACGACGAGATCCTGGCCTCGCAGCTGGCGCTCGCCCTGCTGCGCGCCCGCCAGCGGCGCAAGCCCGGCCGGGTCAATGCCGGCGACGGGCGCCTCGCCGCCCGGATCGAGGCCGACCTGCCCTTCGGGCTGACCGGCGCCCAGAGGCGGGCCGTGGCCGAGATCCGGGCGGATCTGGCCAGCGACCGGCGCATGCTGCGCCTCCTCCAGGGCGACGTCGGCTCGGGCAAGACTGCTGTGGCGCTCATCGCCATGGCGCATGCCGTCGAGGCGGGCCGCCAAGCCGCCCTGATGGCGCCGACCGAGATCCTGGCCCGCCAGCATTACGAGCGGCTGCGGCCCCTCGCCGGCCCCTTGCGCCTGCGCCTGATGACGGGGCGCGACCGGACGGCGGAGCGGCGCGCGAGCCTCGCCGACCTCGCGGAGGGGCGCATCGACATCCTGGTCGGCACCCACGCCCTGTTCCAGGAGAGCGTGGTGTTCCGCGATCTCGGCCTCGCGGTGGTGGACGAGCAGCACCGCTTCGGCGTGCACCAGCGCCTCGCGCTCGGCGCCAAGGGCGAGGCGGTGGACATCCTGGTGATGACCGCGACCCCGATCCCCCGGACGCTGGCGCTGACCTTCTTCGGCGACATGGACGTCTCGGTGCTCGACGAGAAGCCCGCCGGCCGCCAGCCGATCCGGACGATCACGATTCCCGTGGAGCGCATCGAGGAGGTGGTGGCGGGGCTGGAGCGGGCGCTGGCGCGGGGCGAGCGCGTCTACTGGATCTGCCCGCTCGTGGCCGAATCCGAGTTCGTCGACCTCGCCGCCGCCCAGGAGCGCTTCGACGACCTGAGGCAGCATTTCGGCGACGCGGTCGGGCTGATCCACGGCAAGATGCCGGGCCCCGACAAGGATTCCGCCATGGAGCGCTTCGCGTCCGGGCAGACGCGGATCCTGGTCTCCACCACCGTGGTCGAGGTCGGGGTCGACGTGCCGGAGGCCACCATCATGGTGATCGAGCATGCCGAGCGCTTCGGCCTCGCGCAGCTCCACCAGCTGCGCGGCCGGGTCGGGCGGGGCTCGGCCGCCTCCGCCTGCCTCCTGCTCTACCGGGGGCCGCTCGGCCAGGTCGCCCGGGCCCGCCTCGAGATGATGCGCGAGAGCGAGGACGGCTTCCGCATCGCCGAGGAGGACCTGCGCCTGCGCGGCGAGGGCGAGGTGCTGGGCACCCGGCAATCCGGCCTCGCCGCCTTCCGGCTCGCGAGCCTGGAGAGCGACGGCGACCTCCTGGAGGCGGCGCGCGACGATGCCCGCCTGGTGGTCGAGCGCGATCCCGCCCTCAGGAGCGAGCGCGGCCGGGCGCTCAGGGTGCTGCTCTACCTGTTCGAGCGCGACGCCGCGATCCGGCTCCTCGGCGCTGGCTGAAGGGCGCGCGAAAAGTCCGTGGGCGCTGTGCCCTCGCGGCGGCAGCGCCGGCTCCGTTCATCTGCCATACAGATTCGGGGTTGCGGCGGGGGCGCCGGAACGGCATCATCCCTTGCCGCGTTCATGACCCAATCTTAACTCAACATGAACGAAGGGCCGATTCGATCGGCCCGACATCGGGACATGTGGAGGGTATGCCGATGCTGACCGGACCGTTCCAAAACCTGGGGTCTTCCGAGGGCTGGAACCCGTGCGCGGGCGAACCCTGGCTGCTGCCGATCTCGGATTCCGACGCCGTCCCGGCCGACACCGCCACCGACGCGATCGCGATCGCGGTCCGCCGGGCCTCGCGGCCCCTCTTCATCGCCGCCAACGCCCTCTGCGTCGCGCTCGGTCTCCTGATCGCGGTCGAATCCGCGACGGGCTGGATGAGCCACGGCCCCGCCGCTCCCGTCGCCAAGGCGCCGGTGGTCGCCAGCGCGTCCTGACCGGCTCCGCCCGGGAGCCCGTCGCTCACGCGTCCTGCCGCTCGGCCGCCGGGCCGACCGGGGACGCCCCGACCTGGGACGCCCCGACTTGGCCCGCGCCGACCTGGGCCGCCCGCAACCCCGCCGCCATCGCCTGCAGGCGCGTCTGCGGGTCCTCCGGCTGGATCACGCCGGCCGACATCACGAGCTTGGCCGCGTCGTCCACGCTGATCCCGACCTCGATGATCTCGCTGCGCGGCAGGTAGAAGAAGAAGCCCGTGGTCGGGTTCGGCGCGCAGGGCAGGAACACGCCGACATAGTCGTGGCCGGTCTCGCGCTCCTTCCCGTCCCCCGCCGCGTCCTCCTGCCCCGCCTCGTCCCCTTGCGGCAGCGCACCCTGGATCTCGGCGGCGGCGGGCGCCGACAGGAACACCACCGACCACGTCCCCTTCACGGGGAATTCCACGAGCCCGACCGTGCGGAACGAGGTGCCGTTCGCCGAGAACAGGGTCTCGAAGATCTGCCGCAGGCCCTTGTAGAGCCCCGAGATCACCGGGGTGCGCGCGAGCAGGACCTCGCCGAACTCGATGACGCTGCGCCCGACGAGGTTGGCCGTGAGGAAGCCGAGCAGCGTCACCGCCACGAAGGCGATGACGAGGCCGAGGCCGGGGATCGAGAACGGCAGGTAATGGTCCGGCAGGTAGCTCGCCGGCACCAGCGGCTTCACCCAGCCGTCGATCAGGGTGATGAACCACCACGTGATGTAGATCGTGATGGCGAGCGGACCCGCCACGATGATGCCGGTGAGGAAGTAGGTCCGCAGCCGGCCCCGCACGCTGACGCGCTTGCGCGGGCTCGCGGGATCGATCTCCGGGAGCGGGGGCTGGATCGGCGGGACGGGTGGCGCCACGGGTTTACTTTCGCGAGCAGGCAACGAGCCCCGGGGCCGCGGCTCCCCTCTCGGGACCGCCCCGGGGCAGAGAGGTAGCGGTTGCCGGGCATGGGCTCAAGAGAGGGGCGGCCGGGGACGGGCGCCCGGCGGCCAGCAAGTCCGGCCCGCAAGTCCGGCGCATGCCAGGCCCGCATGCCCGGCCCGCTCAGTCCTTGCCGACCGACATCAGCAGGCGCTCGGTGCGGGCGTCCTCGATCCGGTTGACCATGCGCTTGGCCTCGTGGACGTCCCGCACCGTCTTGGTGAGCGTGACGCAGGACTGGACCAGCATCACGACGCCCATGGCGAAGTAGCCCTTCAGCCAGATGTCGACCGGCATGAACAGGATGCCGAGCGCCACCATCGCGGTGGCCCCGGCGAAGGAGGCGTAGGTGAAGGTGACCCAGGCCCCGGAATGCTGCGTGGTCTCGTTGCTCATGGTGATCCTCTCGAAGCGGGATGACGTTCGGATCGGGCGGGCCGGGCCCGCCCCGAGGGCGGTCAGGCGGTCGGTCCGGCGGGCTCGGCCGCGCCGAGGCCGGCCTTGCGGCGCAGCCGCTCCAGCACGGCGCCGCCGCTCGGGCGGGTGCGGGCGCCGAAGCCCTCGCGCTCCAGGCGCTCGGCGATGTCGAGGCAGGCCTCGGACCCCGGCCCGGCCTCGGCCAGGGCCGCCTCGGTGTCGGCCGCCTCGGCCTGAAGCGCGCGCAGGCGCGCCAGCGTCGCCTCCGCCTCGCGCAGGGTCGCGCCGTCCTCCGCCCCTGCCCCGATTCCGGCCCCCACCCCCGCGCCGAGCCGGCGCACGGCCTCGGCGGCGGCCGCGGCCCGGCGGCCCCGCTCCAGTTCCGCCTGGCGGCGCCCCGCATCGGCCACGACGGCGCGGATGCGCGCCACCTCGGCCTCGAAGCGGGCACGGGCGGCCCGGATCGCCTCCTGCTCGGCCTCGAGCTCCGCGATCGCCTCGGCGGCCTCCCGGGCGAGATCCTCCCGGCCGGCGCCGAGCGCGGCGACCGCCCGCTCCTCGAGGTCGCGGGCCCGGGCCGCGACGGCCTCGCCAAGCCGCGCCTCGGCGCGGTCGCCCGCGATCGCCGCCGCGAGCGCCCGCCGGCTCCGCTCCAGCGCGGCCCGCGTCTCGCGGATCTGCTGGTCGAGGATCAGGAGGGCGTTGCGGTCGAACAGGTCCTCGGCGGCGCGGGCGGCGGCGCCGCGGGCGAGGGTGCGAAACATCTTCAGCATGGATCGGCTCCGGCTGTTGGAACATCGTTCACGAGCCGACGCTCGCAGATCCGAGGACGGGCTTCGGTGTTTTTTTGCACATTGTGCAAAAATCCGGGCCGCCTCATCGTCGACCGCCTTCGGCGTCCTCTTCGGCGGGCCCTTGGACGATCCCCTTGGAGACCCCCTTGGACGACCCTCTCGACGGCGTCCCGCGGGCGGACCTGCCTCAGAGCAGGTCCGCCGCCCCCCGGCGGTCGCCATGCGCCGCGGTGAGCTTCTTCATGAGCCGCACCAGCGATCTCCGCTCGGCCGGCGCCAGGGCCGCGAGGGTCGCCTCGTGCGCCTGCCGGGCGGCGGCCTCCATCGCGGCGTGGAGCGCGCGGCCCTCCGGCGTCAGGCCGCATTGCTGCGCGCGGCGGTCCGCCGTCGAGGTCGTCCGGCTGACGAAGCCGCGGGCCTCGAGCCGCTTCAGGGCCCCCGTCGTGGTCGTCCGGTCCAGCGCGACGGCGTTCGCCAGCGTCGTCTGGTCGGCCTCTCCCTGCTCGAACAGCAGGGAGAGCAGGCTGTACTGGAGCGGGGTGATGCGAAACTCGGCACACCGCTCGGAAAACAGGCTGCCGTGGATCTGATGCAGCCGCCGGATGAGGAAGCCCGGCCGTTCGGCCAGGGGCCAGGGCGCCGCCGGCACAGGGGGCGAGGACGCCGCCGGCACAGGGGGCACTGCCGGTGCAGGGGGCGATGAACCGCCCGCCGGCGCGCCAGCCTCGGGGCTCGCCCCCGCGGACCCGTCCTCCATCCCGCCCCTCCTCAGAACGCTTCCAACTTTGGCACGAGGCGTGCTAGCTTCAAAAAGCGAAGCATACTGCGCTTTCCGAATCAATCGTCGGACCGCCCCGCGGACCGGCGCACCGGTCGAGAGGTAGCACGATGGACGAGTCCCGGTACGACCTGCTCCTGCGCGGCGGGCGCGTGATCTGCCCGGCCTCGGGCATCGACGGCATCCGCGACGTCGCCCTGCGCGACGGGCGCATCGCGGCGGTCGAGGACGCGATCATCCCGTCGAGCGCCGCCGAGGTGGTCGACGTCTCGGGCAAGCTCGTCCTGCCGGGCATGATCGACACCCACGCGCACGTCTACCAGTACGTCACCGGGCGCTTCGGCCTGAATCCCGACATGGTGGGGGTGCGCTCCGGCGTGACCACGGTGGTGGACCAGGGCGGGCCCTCCTGCATGACCCTGCCGGGCTTCCGCCACTTCATCGCGGAGCGGTCCGAGACCCGGGTCCTCGCCTTCCTGTCCGCCTACCTCGTCGGCGGCCTCGAGGGGCATTTCTACCCGAACCTCTACAGCCCGGACGGCGTCGACGTCGACGCGACGGTGAAGTCGGCGGTCGAGAACCGGGACCTCGTGCGCGGCATCAAGGGCCATGCCGAGATCGGCGGCTTCGCGCGCTGGGGCATCAAGGTGATGGAGCTCGCCGCCGAGATCAGCCGGCGCGCCGACCTGCCGCTCTACGTCCATTTCGGCCAGCTCTGGGGCCTGCCGGAGAGCGGCGCCAACGGCGAGGATGCCGACACCATCATGGAGCGGGTGATCCCGCTCCTGCGCCCCGGCGACGTGCTGGCCCACCCCTTCACCCGCCATCCCGGCGGCTTCATCAACGAG
Organism: Methylobacterium nigriterrae; assembly: GCF_037106235.1. NCBI lineage: Bacteria > Pseudomonadati > Pseudomonadota > Alphaproteobacteria > Hyphomicrobiales > Methylobacteriaceae > Methylobacterium > Methylobacterium nigriterrae. The sequence continues at coordinate 19,198 of NZ_JBAWTG010000046.1, forward strand.
CAGGGCGAGGTCCATCCCATCATCCGGGCCGCCATGGAGGCCGGCCTCAAGGTCGATGTCGGGCACGGGAGCCACTTCTCCTACCGCGTCGCCCGCGCCTCGCTGCCCGCGGGCGTCGTCCCCTACACGCTGGGCGCCGACATGCACGGCTACAACACGGAGGTGCCGCCGCCGGCGGGCACGCCCGACGAGCACCACGACGACGAGAACCACCCCTTCCTGGGCCAGGCCCGCTTCAGCCTGACCCAGGCGATGAGCTCGATGATGGCCCTCGGGATCCCCCTCGAGCAGGTGGTGCCGATGGTGACCGCGCACCCGGCCGAGATGCTCGGCCTCTCCGACCGGCTCGGCGCCCTCCGGGTCGGCCGCGAGGCCGACGTCTCGGTCCTGCACGACGACCGGGGCCGCTTCCTGCTGCGCGACAACGAGGATACGCGGGTGATCGCCGACCGCCTGCTGCGCCCGGCCTTCTGCCTGCGCGCGGGCAGGCGCTTCGACGCGGATTCCCCGATCCTGCCGCAGGCGATCGCCGCCTGATGCCGGCGCGGGCGAGCGTGCCGCCCTCCGGCTTCGCCGTCGGCGACCCGACGCCGGCCGATCCGCGCCGGGGCTGGGACGGGCTCGATCAGGCGCAGCGGGACGCGGCCTACGACAACAACGCGGCGGTCGCCGACAGCGCCCGTCAGGTCGAGGCCCGCAACGCCGCCTCGGCCGCCTACCGGGCCGCCCATGCGGGCGCGCTCGACATCCCGTACGCGGGCGCCGCCAGGACCGCCTTCGACCTCTTCCCGGCCGCCGACCCGCGCGCGCCCTGCCTCGTCTTCGTCCACGGCGGCTACTGGCAGCGCAACGCCCGCGAGGTCTTCGCCTGCCTCGCCGAAGGCCCGGCCGCGGCCGGCTGGTCGGTGGCGATCCCGGGCTACACCCTGGCGCCCGAGGCCAGGCTCGCTCGCATCGCGGCCGAGATCGGGACCTGCCTCGACTGGCTGGAGGCGGAGGGGCCGGCCCGCGGCATCGCCGGCCCGATCGTGCTCGCCGGCTGGTCGGCCGGCGCCCAGCTCGCCGCCCTCCATCTCGGCCATCCCGCCGTCGCCGCGGGGCTCGCGATCTCCGGGATCTACGACCTCGCGCCGATCCGCGACACCGGCCTCGACCGGGCGCTGCGGCTCGCCGACGAGGAGATCGCGGCGCTGTCGCCGCTCAGGCTGCCGGTGACGGCCAAGCCGCTGGCGATCGCCTACGGGACCGCCGAGCTCCCGGCCCTCGTCCACGACGCCCGCAACTTCCACGGCCTGCGCAGCGCCGCCCACGCGCCGGGCCCGCTGCTGCCGGTGGCGGGCGCCGATCACTTCTCCGTCCTCGACGCGCTCCGCCGGCCCCGCGGCCCGCTGGTGCGCGCGGCCGCCGACCTGATCGAAGGGACGATGCCATGAGGGTGTTGTCATGAGTGACGCCATGAATGACGCCACGAGGGGTGCCCTGAAGGGTGCCATGAGCGACGCCGTCGGCGGCGCGGCCGCGCAGGGCGTCGGCGCCCGCCTGCCCCGCAAGGAGGACGAGCGCCTGATGCGGGGGCGCGGCCAGTTCGTCGGCGACATCCGGCTGCCCGGGCTGCAGGACGTCGCCTTCGTGCGCAGCCCCCTGGCGCATGCCCGCATCCGGGCCGTCCACGTGCCGGAGGCCGTCCGCGACCGCGTGTTCACGGCGGCCGACCTCGCGGGCGTGGCGCCGATCCGCGCCGTCTCGGGGCTCGCGGGCTTCAAGGTCTCGGAGCAGCCGCCGCTCGCGGTCGGCAAGGTCCGGCAGGTCGGCGAGCTGATCGCGATCTGCCTCGCCCCGACCCGGGCCGAGGCCGAGGACATCGCGGCCTCGGTGGTCCTCGACCTCGAGGAGCTTCCGGCCGTCCACGACATGCTGGCCGCCCGCGAGCCGGGATCCGCCCTCGTCCACGAGCACTGGGGCGACAACGTCTTCCTCGAGACCCTCGTCGACGTGAACATCGAGGCCGCCCTCGACGCGCCGATCCGGGTCAGCCGCACGATCTCCACCGGGCGCCAATGCATGGCCCCGATCGAGGGGCGCGGCGCCGTCGTGCATCTCGACCACCGCCTCGACCAGCTCGTCGTGCACACGGCGAGCCAGATGCCCCACATCGTGCGCAACGGCCTGTCCGAGTGCCTCGGGATCGAGCAGGGCCGGATCCGCATCGTCTCGCCGGATGTCGGCGGCGGCTTCGGCTACAAGGCGATCCTGCTCGCCGAGGAGATCTGCCTCGGCTGGCTGGCGCTGCGCTGCGGCCATCCGGTGCGCTGGCTGGAGGACCGGCGCGAGCACCTGACCGCCAACGCCAATTGCCGCGAGCACCATTACCGCATCACCGCCTATGCCGAGCGCGACGGGACGCTCCGGGGCATCGACTGCGAGGCCACGGTCGATTCCGGCGCCTACTCGGCCTACCCGTTCTCGGCCTGCCTCGAGGCGGCGCAGGTGGCGAGCATCCTGCCCGGCCCCTACGACTTCCCCGCCTATCGCTGCCGGACCTGGTCGGTGGCGACGAACAAGTGCCCGATCCTGCCCTATCGCGGGGTCGCCCGGACCGGGGTCTGCTTCGCCCTCGAGCTCGTCCTCGACGCGGTGGCGGCCGAGGCCGGGCTCGAGCCCGCGCGGGTGCGCGAGCGGAACCTCGTGCGGCCGGACCAGATGCCGTTCGACAACATCACCCGCAAGCATTTCGACAGCGGCGACTACCCCCAGGCGCTGGCCCGCGCGCTCGCGGCCGTCGACGTCGAGGCCGTGCGGGCGCGCCAGCGGGCCGGGGAGCCCGACGGCCGCCGGATCGGCCTCGGCCTGTCGATCTACTGCGAGCAGGCCGCGCACGGGACCTCGGTCTATTCGGGCTGGGGCATCCCGATGGTGCCGGGCCACGAGCAGGCCGGGGCGCGGCTCACCCCGGACGGCGGCCTGGAGCTGCGGATCGGCGCCCACTCGCACGGTCAGGGGCTCGAGACGACGCTCGCGCAGGTCGCGCACGAGATCCTCGGCGTGCCCGTGGCCCGCACCCGCCTCGTCCACGGCGACACCGCGATGACCCCCTACTCGACGGGGTCCTGGGGCTCGCGCGTGATGGTGATGGCGGGCGGGGCCGTGGCGGCCGCCTGCCGCGCGCTCGCCGACCGGGCCCTGCGGATCGGCGCCCATCTCCTCCAGGCGGACGTGGCCGCCTGCCGCTTCGAGGCGGGGCGCGTCGTCGGCCCGGCGGGCGAGGTCGGCCTCGCGGAGATCGCCCACACCTGGTACCGGCGCCCGCAGGACCTCGCGCACGACGTCGATCCGGGCGGCCTCGAGGTGACCGCCGGCTACAAGCCGCAGCGTGATTCCGGCACCTTCTCGTACGCGGCGCACGCGGCCGTGGTCGCGGTCGACCCCGATCTCGGGGCGGTGGAGATCCTCGACTACGTCATCGTCGAGGACGGGGGCACCCTGGTGAACCCCCTCGTGGTCGACGGCCAGATCTACGGCGGGCTCGCGCAGGGGATCGGCACCGCGCTCTACGAGGAGATGGCCTTCGACGGGCGCGGCCAGCCGCTGGCCTCGACCTTCGCCGACTACCTGCTGCCGGGCGCGGCCGAGGTGCCCGAGCCCCGCATCGACCACATGGAGACGCCCTCGCCCTACACGCAGTTCGGCGTGAAGGGCATCGGCGAAGGGGGCGCCATCGCGCCGCCCGCCGCGCTCGCCAACGCCATCAACGACGCGCTGCGGCCGCTCGGGGCCGAGATGCTGCGCTCGCCCGTCACGCCGCGCCGCATCGTCGAGGCGGTGCTGGCCGCCCGGGGTGCCGCGGCCCCGGGCGCCGCGCCGAGGAGGCACGCCGCATGAAGCCCGCGCCCTTCGCCTACGAGCGCCCGCGCGACCTCGCCGCCCTGCTCGACCGGCTCGCGGAGGCGCGCGGGGCCGTCAAGCTGATCGCCGGCGGGCAGTCGCTCGGGCCGATGCTGAACCTGCGCCTCGTCGAGCCGGATCTCGTGCTCGACATCACGGGCATCCCGGAGCTGCGGCAGGCGTCGCGCGAGGGCGACGCCCTGGTGATCGGCGCCTGCGTCACCCATGCCGACATCGAGGACGGGCGCGTGCCGGACGCGACGGGCGGCGCCATGGCGCGCGTCGCGGCCGCGATCGCCTACCGGCCGGTGCGCAACCGGGGCACGATCGGCGGCAGCCTCGTCCATGCCGACCCGGCGGCCGACTGGGTCACGGCCCTGACGGCGCTCGGCGCCGCGGTCGAGATCGCCGGCAAGGCCGGCCGGCGCCGGCTGCCCCTGGAGCGTTTCGTGACCGGCGCCCTCGAGGTCGCCCTCGAGCCCGGCGAGATCCTGACCGCCGTGCGGGTGCCGGCGATGCCCGCCGGCATCGCCTGGGGCTACGTCAAGCACTGTTCCAAGCTCGGCGAGTTCGCCCACGCCATCGGCGCCGTGCGGATCGACGCCGCCGCGGGCAGCGGGCGCGCCGTGATCGGCGCCATCGAGCGCGCGCCGCTGGTCCTCGCCGATGCCCGCCCGCTCTTCGGCGGCCGGATCGGCCGCGATTTCGGCGAGCGCTTCGACCCGGCCGCGGCCGACGCGGCCCTGCGCTCGGCCGGCCTGGCCGATCCCGTCGACCGCCACGTCCACGTCACCGTGCTGGCCCGGGCCGTCGCGCAGGCCGCGGCCCGGCCGGCGCCCGCCGCCGAGCCCCTGACGGAGGCCGCATGAGCGCCCGCGCGAGCTCCCGCTTGGACACCCTGCCGGCAGCCGCGGCGGACGCCCTGATGCCGCTCGCCCTCACGGTGAACGGCCGGCCGGTCCGCACGGCCGTCGAGCCCCGCACCCACCTCGCCGACCTCCTGCGCGACCGGCTCGATCTCACCGGCACCCATCTCGGCTGCGAGCACGGGGTCTGCGGCGCCTGCACCGTGCTCCTCGACGGCGAGCCGGCCCGCGCCTGCCTCGCCTTCGCGGGGGCCTGCGCGGATGCCGAGGTGGTCACGATCGAGGGGCTCGACGAGGACGCGGTCGCAGCCGAGCTGCGCGCCGCCTTCAACCGCGAGCACGCGCTCCAGTGCGGGTACTGCACGCCGGGCATGCTGGTCGCGGCCCGCGACCTCGTCCTGCGGCTGCCCGAGCCGGACGAGCGCCGCATCCGCGCCGGGCTGTCGGGCAACCTCTGCCGCTGCACCGGCTATGTCGGGATCGTCCGGGCGGTGCGCGGCGTCATCGCGGAGCGCCGCGCCCGCGGCATCCCGGCGCTCGACCCGCGCCGCGAGGGCCGCGGCCTCGGACCGGTCGGCGCCCGCATCGGCACGGCGGCCGGCGCCGTCCCTGCCGGCGGGCTCCCCGCCGCGCCGGCGCGCGGCGCGGAGAGCCGGCCCCTCCCCGGCCTGACGGCGGATTTCGAGCCGGCCCACCGCTTCGATCAGCGCCTCGACCTGGCGCATCCGCCGGAGGCGGTCTTCGCCCTGCTCGGCGACGTCGCGGCGGTGGCCGCCTGCCTGCCTGGCGCCGTGCTCGACGGCGCGCCCGCGCCGGACCGGGTCGAGGGCGGCCTCAAGGTGCGGATCGGGCCGATCGCCGCCGTGTTTCGGGGCCGCGCCCGGATCGAGCGGGACGAGGCGTCGCGCTCGGGCCGGATCCACGGCGCGGGCAACGACGCGGGCGGGCGCTCCACCACCGAGGGGGAGATCCGCTACCGCGTCCTGCCGGGCGAGGCGCCCGGCACCGCGCGGGTCGAGCTCGGCGTGGGCTACACCCTCAAGGGCCCGCTCGCGCAGTTCGGCCGACCCGGCCTCGTGCAGGATCTCGCCGGACGTCTCGCGGCGGAGTTCGCCCGCGCGCTCGAGGCGCGCCTCTCCGGCGAGGCTGCCCCGGCCTCCGCGGCCGGCCTCGATCCCCTGCGCCTCCTGCTCGGCGTGCTGCGGGCCCGCTGGACCGCCTGGCGAACCGCTCGGCGAAAAACCCGGCGCGACCGCCGTCCCTGACTTCCGCCGCCCTGCCCTTCAAGCCCGGAGACGATCATGACGAGCACACGCACACTGGTCCCCGCGATGGTCCTGTCGCTCGCTCTGGCCTCGGGCGCGGTGGGCGCCGAGGCGATCCGCATCGGGGTCAACGAGCCGCTCACCGGCCCCTTCGCGGCCTCGGGCACCTACGTGGTCAACGGCGCCCGGATCGCCGCCGACGAGATCAACGCCAAGGGCGGGGTGCTCGGCCGCAGGATCGAGCTCGTCGTCGAGGACAACAAGAGCAACCCCACGGAGGCCGCCGCGGTGGCCGAGAAGCTGATCACCAGCGACAAGACGCCCGTGATGATGGGCGCCTGGGGCTCCAGCCTGACGCTCGCGGTGATGCCTAAGCTCGCCGATTACGAGACGCCGATGCTCGTCGAGACCTCCTCGTCGGGCAAGATCACCACCTCGGGCAACCCGTTCGTCTTCCGGATCTCGCCGCCCTCGGCGCTGGAGGCCGAGTCCTTCGCCCCGATGGTCGACAGGATCGGGCTGAAGAAGGTCGACTTCATCGTCATCAACAACGATTGGGGGCGCGGCGCCGCGGCCGATTTCGGCAAGATGCTCAAGGACAAGGGCGTCGCGGTCGGGCTCGTCGAGACCATGGACCAGGGCGCGCAGGACATGAGCGCCCAGCTCGCGAAGCTGAAGGGCTCGGACGCCGACACCATCATGATCACGAGCGCGGTGGACCAGCTCACGCTGCTGTTCAAGCAGATGGCGGCCCTCGGGCTCAAGAAGCGCGTCATCACCACCGGCGGCTCGCAGAACCCGGACCAGATCATCGCCCAGGCCGGCGGGGCCGCCGACGGCACGATGCACCTCACCACCTTCCTGCCCTGGTACCCGGACAGGACCCCGAACCCGGGGGCGACGACCTACTTCATCGAGGAGTGGAAGAGGCGCGGCTTCCAGTTCGCGGGCGTCACCGAGAGCTTCCGCGGCTACGACGGCATCCGGACGATCGCGCAGGCCATCGAGAAGGCGGGCTCGACCGACCCCGCGGCGATCCGGAAGGCCTTCTGGTCGGTGGACTTTCCCGGCCTGAACGGCGCGATCCGCTTCGCCAAGGCGGGCCCGAGCGGGCGCGAGAGCGGCCAGAGCAGGCCCGACGTCTACCTGATCCGGATCGACGGCGGGAAGGTCGTGCTGCCCGAACTCTGACCGCGAGACCCCGACGCCCGGCCGCCGCCCGCGGCCGGGCCCACCCCCGACAGAGCGAGCGCCGCGCATGGACCAGCTGCTCCAGCATCTCGTCAACACCCTGATCCTCGGCGGCACCTACGCGCTGCTCGGGATCGGCCTGACCCTGATCTTCGGGATCATGAACGTCGTGAACTTCACCCACGGCGCGCTCTACACGGTCGGCGCCTACCTGACCTACCTCGCCGTCTCGGCGCTCGGGCTGAGCTTCTTCCTGGCGCTGCCGGCGGCGATCCTCGGCGGCCTCGCCCTCGGCGCCGCGATCGAGCTCGTCCTGCTGCGGCCGCTGCGCGGCTCGGACATCGACACCACCATGCTGGTGATGATCGGGGCCGGCATCATCCTGCAATCGGGCACGCTCTGGTTGTTCGGCGGCGTCGCGAAGTCGATCCCGACGCCGTTCCCGGAGGCGCCGCTGCAGCTCGGGCCGGTCTCGGTCTCCTGGCTGCGGCTGTTCGTGCTCGCCGCGGCGCTCGCCCTGATCGGCCTCACCTACGCGCTGATCAACCGGACCCGGCTCGGCCTCGCGATGCGCTCGACCTTCCAGGACGAGGACACGGCGGCGCTGATGGGCGTCAACGTGCGGCTGATCTACACCGCCACCTTCGCCATCGGCTCGAGCCTCGCGGCGGCGGCCGGCGCGCTCCTCGGGCCGGTCTACGTCGTCTTCCCGCAGATGGGGGGGCTCGCGGAGCTCAAGGCCTTCGCCATCGTCATCCTGGGCGGCCTCGGCAACATCACGGGGGCGGCGATCGGCGGCTTCATCCTGGCGCTCGCCGAGGAGCTCGGCGCCGGCTACATCTCCTCGGGCTACCGCGACGCGATGGGCTTCCTGATCATCATCGCGGTGCTGCTCGTCAAGCCGACCGGGCTCTTCGCCAGGGCGGAGCGCATCGGATGAGCCGGCTCCCGCCCCTCCTCCTCCTGGCGGCGCTCGCCCTCCTGCCCCTCGCGCTGGGGAGCGACCCCTACCTCCTCAACGCCCTGATCACGACGGGCATCCTCACCATCGGGGCGATGAGCCTGAACCTGCTCCTCGGCTTCACCGGGCAGCTCAGCCTCGGGCACATCGCCTTCTTCGGCATCGGCGCCTACGTCAGCGCCCTCACGAGCCTCGGCTTCGACGCCGAGATCGGCTTCGGATACCGGGTCGTGCACGAGCCCTGGCCGGCGGCCGCCGGGTTCGGGCTGGCCGTGCTCGCCGCGGGCCTGTGCGGCTGGCTGATCGGGCGGCTCTCGTTCCGGGTGCGGGGCGCCTATTTCGTGATCGTGACGATCTCCTTCGCCGAGGTGGTGCGGCTCGTGGCCCTCAACTGGATGGAGCTGACGCAGGGGCCGCTCGCGCTCACCGGCATCCCGGCCTTCACCCTCGGCCTGCCGGGGCTCGGCTCCGCGACCCTGCGCACCAAGCTGCAGAACTACTACCTCGTCCTCGCGGTCGGCACGCTCTGCTACGGCATCATCGCCCGCATGGTCGGCTCGCGCTTCGGCCGGGCCATGCGCGGGCTCAAGGAGAACGAGTCCCTGGCCCTGTCGGTGGGCATCAACGCCACCCGGACGCTGACCGTCGCGGCCGTCGTCTCGGCGGCGATGGCGGGCGCCGCCGGCAGCCTCTACGCCCATTACCTGCGGATCATCGACCCCGACGTGTTCCTGTTCGCCACCACCGTCACCATGGTCATCATGGTGGTGGGCGGCGGCAAGGGCACGCTGCTCGGGCCGGTGGTCGGCGGCCTGATCTTCGGGCTGCTGCCGGTGGCCCTGCGCCCCGTGATGGCCCCGGAGGCGCAGTGGATCGTCTACGGCCTCGTCCTGATCCTGATCCTGTTCCTCATGCCGCGCGGCATCGTGCCGGGCCTCGCCGGGCTGCTCGCCCGCCGCCGCCTGCCGCCCGCCCTGCCCGCCGTGTCCGCGGAGGCCCGGCCATGAGCGTCAGCGGAGACCCGGCCATGAGCGCGATCGAGGAACGGGGGACGGGCCGGAGCGGGACGCCGATCCTCTCGGTGGAGCATGTCGGGGTGCGCTTCGGCGGCCTCGTCGCCATCGCCGACCTGCATTTCGAGGTGGCGCAGGGCGAGATCGTCAGCCTGATCGGCCCGAACGGGGCGGGCAAGACCACGGCCTTCAACGTGATGACGGGCTTCCTGAAGCCCAGCCAGGGGCAGGTCCGATTCCGCGGCACGTCGCTGAACGGTCTGCAGCCGCACGAGATCGTCCGGCTCGGCCTGTCCCGCACGTTCCAGCGCACCAGCGTGTTCCCCGACGACACGGTGTTCGACAACGTGATGATCGGCCTGCATCGCCGGGCCCGGTCGCGCCTCCTCGCGACGATCCTCGGGCGCGACCGCGCCTCGGAGAGGCGGCTGCGCGGGGAGGCGGCCGGGCTCCTCGACTGGGTCGGCCTGACGGGGCGGGCGCACGAGAAGGCGGGCTCCCTGTCCTACGGCGAGCAGCGGCTCGTCGGCGTGGCGCTGGCGCTGGCGAGCGAGCCCGCGATGCTGCTCCTCGACGAGCCCGTCTCCGGCATGAACGCCTCCGAGACGCGGGTCTTCGTGCGGCTGATCCGCTCGATCCGCGAGCGCGGCGTCACGATCCTGCTCGTCGAGCACGACATGCCGATGGTGATGGAGGTCTCCGACCGCATCGCCGTGCTGAATTACGGCCGCCTGATCGCGCAGGGGCCGCCGGCCGCGATCCGCAGCGACCCGGCGGTGATCGAGGCCTATCTCGGCCAGGGCAGCGCGGCCCGCGAGGCCGCGCTCGCGGCCGGCAGGACCGCCGACAGGGTCGCGGAGGCGCAGCATGCTTGAGATCCGCGACCTCGTCTGCGGCTACGGGCACGTCGCCGCCCTGAAGGGCATCTCGATCGAGGTCCGGGCGGGCCAGCTCGTCGCGCTCGTCGGCGCCAACGGCGCCGGCAAGTCGACGACGCTCCGGGCGATCTCGGGCCTCGTGCCGCCGAGATCCGGGAGCATCGCCTTCGACGGGCGCGACATCACCGGCGCCGAGCCGCGCCGCGTCCTCGGGCACGGGATCGCGCATTGCCCGGAGGGGCGCAAGGTCTTCCCCCAGATGAGCGTGGCCGAGAACCTCGCCATGGGGGCCTATCTGCGCCGCGATCACGCCGGCATCGCCGGGGATCTGGCCCGCATCTACAGCGAGTTCCCGCGCCTCGCCGAGCGGCGCCACCAGGCCGCCGGCACCCTCTCGGGCGGCGAGCAGCAGATGCTGGCGATCGGCCGGGCCCTGATGGCGCGCCCGCGGCTCGTGCTGTTCGACGAGCCGTCGCTCGGCCTCGCCCCCAACATCGTCGAGCGGATGTTCTCGGTCATCCGCTCGATCTGCGATGCCGGGACCACGGTGCTGCTCGTCGAGCAGAACGCCTTCGCGGCGCTCGAACTCTGCGACTACGCCTACCTCCTCGAGACGGGCCGCATCGTGCTGGCGGGGACGGGCTCCGCCCTGATCGCCGATCCGCACGTCCGGGACGCCTATCTCGGCGGCTGAGACCGGTGCCCGATCGCGCCGCGCCGGCCGGCTCGCCCCGCTGGCTCCCCGCCGGCCGGCTCGAGGCGCTCGATGCGCGCCCGATCCTCCCGGTCCTGGTGGAGGGGCGCCCGCTCATCCTCGTGCGGGACGGCGGCCGCATCTTCGCGGCGGAGCGGGCCTGCCCGCACGAGGGGGCCGACCTCGCGCGCGGGCGGTGCTCCGAGGGACGGTTGCTGTGCCCGCATCACCTCGCCTGGTTCCGGCTCGAGGACGGCGCGGTCTCGCCCGGATGGTCGTTCCGGCCGCTCCGCACCTACCCGGTCCGGACCTTAGGCGGCGTGATCGAGGTCGATCTCGGCCGCGCGGGCAGCGCCCCGTAGGCCGCTGCCGAGGCCGGCACGCCCGAGCGCTCAGGCGGCCGGCACCCGCCCGTCCGGCGTGTACCGGTCGATCGCCTGCGGAAGGTCGCGGGAGAGCCGGGCGAGCAATTCGTCGCGCGACAGGCCGGTGCGCTGCGTCAGCGCCGCCAGCACGTCGGGTCCGATCGCCTGCTCGAGCTGGCTCGGGCCGATCTCCTGGTTCGGGCCGTGGCCGACCCAGGATTGCGCCGCCGCGCCGTGGCCGTTCTGCTGGAAGCGCTCGAGCATCTCGCCGAGGCCGCTGTGCAGGAAGCCCCCGGCCCCGGCGCCGCCCGCGAGGCCGCCGAGGCTCCCCAGAAGGCCGCCGAGACCGCCGCCGAGCCCGCCGCTCTGCCCGCCGCTCTGGCCGCCGGCCTGGCCGGTGCCTTGACCGCCGCCGAGCCCGCTGCCGAGCCCGCCGGCCTGGCCGGCCGTCGCGGGACCGGCCTGCCCGAGCCCGCCCAGCATCTCCGCGAGCTTGTCCCGGTTCTGGTAGCCCGCCAGGGCCAGGAGACCCAGAAGGGCCGTCATGGACGGAAATCCGTCACTCATCGCATGCCTCCGTTGTGCGGCGAGCCGGCACGCGGCGCCCGCTCCGCGGGACGCCGGGGCGAGGCGCGGGTGGCGGGCATCGGCCGTCGCCCGATGCGGGGTTTCCTCGAGGCCGCTCGCGGCGCTCGGCGCACGGGTAACGCGGGCCCGGGCGAAGCCGTTCGACCCCGAGCCCGGCTTGGTCCGGAACCGGCGCCTCGGCGCCGAGACGAAAACGCCCGCGCCGGTCGGAGCTGCCGGGCGGGCGAAGTTTGATCTCGAACTGCGGTTTGTGCCGCCCGACGATGGAACACCACGCCGCCATCGATTCCATTCGACTCAAGTACAAGGCTGCGCGTCACCCGACCCATCCGGCGGTGAGCGACAGGCGCGCGCGGAAGATCGTGCGGCCCTGCTCGTCGCGGACGCTGGCGACGAAGGTGCGCCGGTCCCCGTCGGGAAGCGCGCTGCGGGCCATGTCGGGCAGGACGCCGATCGCGATCCGGCGCGCCGCCGCGCGATCGGGGAGCTCCTCGCCCCTCTCGTCGCGCACGTTCAGGTCGCCGTCGTCAGTATCGATGTAGTAGCGCGGCATGGGGCTTCCCCGAGGCGGTCTCGAAGAACGGTGCGCTCGCGTACCCGTTCCGCGCGGCCCCGACGCGCGGCGCGGGCTCGCCGAGATGGACGGCGAGGGCGAGGTCTCAGCCTGCCGGCCCGCGTATCGCCGGCCTGCTCCGTCGCGCATAGATTGCACCTCATCCCACGCCACCGGGGCAGCACGCCGCGATGCACTCTCCCTCCGCAAGCCCGGCCGGGCCCGCCCCGGCAACGCCCGGCCGGCGGGAGCGCCGCCGGGGCCCGAGCCTGCGGCAGGCCCGCCTCGGCACGGGGCTCGTCCTGTTCGCCTACGTGCTGACGCACCTCCTCAACCACGCGCTCGGCAACGTCTCGCTCGCCGCGATGGAGGACGGGCTCGCCCTGGTCGCCGCGCTCTGGCTCAACCCGGCGGCCCTCCTCGTCCTCTACACGGCCCTGATCGGCCACCTGCTGCTCGGGCTCCACGCCCTCTACGAGCGCCGGCTGTTCGAGTGGCGGCCGGCGGAGGCCGCGCAGCTCGCCCTCGGCCTCGCGATTCCCGCCCTTCTCCTCAACCACATCGTGGGCACGCGCATCGGCTTCGCCGCCGAGGGCCTCGAGAAGGGCTACGCGCAGGTGCTCTACCTCTTCTGGACCGCATCGCCCTGGAGCGGCGCGCAGCAGGCCGCCGTGCTCGTCGTCGCCTGGCTCCACGGCTGCTTCGGCCTCTATTTCTGGCTCAGGCTGAAGCCCGGCTTCGGGCCGGCGAGCCCCTGGCTCCTCGCGGTCGCCATCCTGGTCCCGGTCCTGGCGCTCCTCGGCTTCGCGCAAGGGGGGCGCGCCGTCGCCGCGCTGGCGCGCGATCCGGCGTGGCGGGCGGAGGCGCTCGCGCCGGTCCATCTCGGCCTGCCCGCCCAGGCGGAGCGGCTCGCCGCCATCCGCGACGGGTTGCTCGCCGCCTACGCCGCGGCGGTCGCGCTCGTGCTGGCGGCCCGCGGCGCCCGGACGCTGACGGAGACCCGGCGCGGGAGCGTGCGCCTGACCTACCCGGACGGGCGCGTCGTCAAGGTCCCGCGCGGCACCAGCGTGCTGGAGGCGAGCCGGCGCAACAACATCCCGCATGCCAGCGTCTGCGGCGGGCGGGGGCGCTGCTCGACCTGCCGGGTCCGGGTCCTCGACGGGATGGAGGGGCGCGGCGTGCCGGCGGCCGGCGCCGCCGAGCGGGCGGTGCTCGACCGGATCCGCGCGAGCCCCGGCGTCCGGCTCGCCTGCCAGTTCCGGCCGGACCGCGACCTCGCGGTGGCGCCGCTCTTCCCGCCGCATCCGCGCCCGACGCAGGCGCGGATGCGCGAGCGGGCGCAGTCGGGCGAGGAGCACTTCATCGCGGTGATGTTCGTCGACCTGCGCGGGTCGACCCGGCTCGCGCAGGAGCGCCTGCCCTACGACACGGTGTTCGTCATCAACCGCTTCCTCGGGGCGGTGGGCCATGCCGTGCGGGAGGCGGGGGGCCAGGCCAACCAGTTCCTCGGCGACGGCATGATGGTGCTGTTCGGCCTGAACACCGACCCGGAGACCGCCGCGCGCAGCGCCCTGCGGGCGGTCGAGGCGATCGCCGAGCACGTCGCGGCCCTGAACGGTATGCTGTCGGCCGATCTCGGGCAGAGCCTGCGCTACGGCATCGGGCTGCATGCCGGCACGGCGATCGTCGGCGAGATGGGCGACGAGATCGACGCGCGCTTCACCGCGCTCGGCGACACCGTCAACGTCGCCTCCCGCCTGCAGGGCCTGACGAAGCCGCTCGACTGCGTCGCCATCGTGTCGGAGGCCGTCTACGCGGCGGCCCGGATGCCGGCGCCGCCGCTGAGCGAGCTCACCGTCGCGGGACGGACCGGGACGCTCAGGGCGCGGCTCGTCGCCAACCCGGGCGCGACGGCCGCCGACGATCGCAGCGCTCACGCCGGCCCGGGCCCTGGCGCACCCCTCGACGGGTATCGGTCAAGTTAAGCGAAGCATTATTCAGGATTTCGGGTCCACGCCGCGTGAGTACCAAGCTAAACGGTCAAGCTGCTTGCGACGCGTGCCAAGGGTTCGGCCGCCGCAATGCACGATGAGGATGACCGCGGCCTATCCAATCGACCGCGTACGTTCTCGAACACCAGGGTTTCTGAAGATAAGGACGCCTTTGTTCTTGCAGAGGCGCAGAGTCTGCCCCCAAATTGGCTCGTTTTTGTATAGAATATCTGTCGACAGCACGCCTTTTTATCGAAAATAATCAATATGACAAGCGAAGTTTACTAAAAGATGATATTGATAAATCCGCCCAGATTGTCGCGTAATAACCAGATAAAATTTATTTATTCAATACATAAATATTACTCTGATATTGCATGAATTGTTTCAGCTTAACATTTGCGGGAGATTTCCCAACGAATCATCCCGTATCGTCCCGTTCGACGCCGCCATACTTCCCATCGACACTGGATCAACCTTGCAGGTCTGTTCGCGTCCGGGCGAGTCCTGCCCCGCGGGCATACTAGGAGGGCTTCCATGACCGCTCAGCGAGGGCGCCGCACGCGACGGCTGCGCCGCGACGGGCATCGTCGCTCGCGACGATGACGCGATCCTGATCCGTCCCATCCCCTGACGCGCATCGCGCGGCTCACGCCGCGCCGCTGCTCGACGGCCGCCGCCCCGGCCGCCGGGATCCTGCTGGCTGCGCGACACCCTCCGACACGCCGTAAAAGGACGAAGCGACATGGAATCCTACTCGATCAACGGTTCCGGCAACAATCTGGCCCGGCCCGGGGTCAACGCGGCCGGCAGCGACTTCGCGCGGCTCGGCGAGGCGCACTACGCGGACGGGATCTCGTCCCTTGTCGACGGGCCGAACCCGCGCACGATCAGCAACGTCGTCGTCGGCCAGGGGGACGCCAACATCCCGAATCCCGACGGCTTCTCGGGCATGCTCTACGCCTGGGGCCAGTTCGTCGACCATGATCTCGACCTCAGCCGCAACGACGGGGTGACCCCGATCAGCGTCGTCGTTCCGCCCGGCGACCCCTACTTCCCGCCGGGCAGCCTGATCCCGATCACCCGCGCGGTCATCGATCCGAAGACGGGGGCGGGGACGGACACGCCCGCGACCGCCGTGAACGCGATCACGGGCTGGCTCGACGCCTCGATGGTCTACGGCTCGGACGCTGCCACGGCGGCGAGCCTGCGGCGTCCGGACGGCCACATGGCGACGTCGTCGGGCGACAACCTGCCGATCGTGAACGGCTCCTTCGTCGCCGGCGACGTCCGCGCCACCGAGAACCCCTCGCTCACAGCGCTGCAGACGCTCTTCGTGCGCGAGCACAATCTCCAGGTCGACCGGCTGCATGCGGCCCATCCGGACCTCGGCGGGGACGCTCTCTATGACCAGGCGCGGGCGATCGTGACGGCGGAGATCCAGCACATCACCTACGACGAATTCCTGCCGCACCTCCTCGGGCCCGACGCGATCCACCCCTATTCCGGCTACGATCCCGGGATCGACCCGCGGATCAGCGTCGAGTTTGCGGGAGCGGCCTATCGCTTCGGCCACTCGATCGTCTCGGCCGAGACCGAGCGGATCGACGAGTACGGCAATGTCGTCGGGCCGGAACTGGCATTGCGGGATACGTTCGGGATGACGCCGGCGGCCTTCGCGGCGGCCTCGGGGGCGGACGGCTTCCTGCGCCACCTCGGCGACGATGCCTCGCAGGCCATGGATGCCCGCATCGTCGAGGATCTTCGCAACTTCCTGATCGATCCGCCGGTCGGCCAGGACCTGGCCAGCATCAACATCCAGCGCGGCCGCGACCTCGGCCTCGGAACCCTCAACGAGACCCGCGTGGATCTCGGTCTCGCGCCCTACCACGACGTCTCCGAGATCACCGACGACCAGGCCACGGTCGCGGCTCTGCGCGAGGCCTTCGGATCGGTGGATGCGGTCGACCTCTGGACGGGGGGCCTGGCCGAGCGCCACGCGCCGGGCGCGGCGATCGGGTCGACCTTCGCGACCATCATCGGTTCGCAGTTCGAGCGCCTGCGCGACGGCGACCGCCTCTGGTACGAGAACGGTCAGTTCGATCGGCAGACGCTGAAGGAGATCGAGCACACGACGCTCTCGGACATCATCGAGCGCAACACCGACACGCGCTACCTCCAGGACGACGCCTTCACCTTCTACGAGCGCCGCGCCAGCGACGTCGCGCCCGAGGATCCGGAGGCGCACCAACTCGTCATCGGCACGGCGGACGGGGCACAGCTGGTCGGCGGCCCGAAGGGCGACATGCTGGTCGCCGGCACGGGCGAGCAGACCCTGACGGGCAAGGGCGGGGCCGACCAGTTCGTCTTCTCGGCCGACACCCGCGCCGTCGTCACGGACTTCCACCCTGGACAGGATCATCTGGTTTTCGAGGAAGCGGCCGGAGCCCGGGCCGACGGCCGGCCCGCGATCTCGGCTCGTCCTCATGAGCCGCAGAGCCTCGCGGCCCTGCCGGTCGTCGTCGATGATCACGGACATGCCGTCGTGACGTACGGAAGTGTCCGGGTTGAGCTGGACGGGGTGACGGCGAGCCAGCTCACCCGCGGTGATTATGATCTCGTCTGAACGCCGATGATGCGACGCGCGGTCTTGCGCGCCCGCATCGGCATTCCTCTGCACGGCGGGTTCGACATCGGCACCGCCCGCCCCGCCCCGGCCGAGGCACCCTTCCGTGCTCGCCATGCGTCACGCACGGGTATGCCCCGGCAGGGCCGCGCAGGCCCTGTGCTGGATGCGGGCTCATCGCGGGAGCGCCCAGGGCCGACGATCTCGCGTCATGGGATCGAGCGGGCCTCAAGGAACGTGGTCGGGCCGCGCGACCACCACCGAAGCTCGCACGAGATCGCGCAATTCGGATAATCCGGGCGTCTCCCTTCGCGGAAGGGGCGTTACGGAGCGGGATCACCGGCCGCCACCGCCACAGAGCGCACGCGGCCGATGCCTGCCACCCCTATTTGGCTTCCGGGGCGCAAGGCCACGCTGCACTGCCGCGAACGATCCCGATATCCGTAGAGACCACGCGCATGCTGTCGAAGGGGATATCCAGCACCGTGGCGTCGCCGATTGGGCGTTATGGAGCCACCGGGCTCGCGCCAGGAGAATCATGGGCTTGTCGCTCAGTTCTCGGAGCGCCGGTCATCGCTCCCGTGGTCTGGCCAGTAGAATGGCGGTTCGAGCGGCAGCCTGCTTGACCGGCAAGGCCACGCCGGGATCGCGCAGCAGGCAGCGGGCAAGGGCGTCCGCTTCGACGGCCGCCACCACGTTGACCGCATATGCTCTTCCGAGAGGAAGCATCCCGGTCCCTGGGTGGGTCAGGTAGGTGTCGGCCGCCGCGTGCACGGCCGCGATAGGGATCGCACCTCGCTTGAAGAGATCATTGACCGTCAGGTTGGTCGACATGGCAGCAGGCTCGCAACTTCGTGTGGCGAGAGCATGGATGACGCCCCCGAGTTCGAACCGCACGTTCCACGCGCGTTTTTAATCCGCCGTGCTCTCAGAATTTTTAATGCAGGTCATTGCCACGGCGCCGCTTGGCGCAAAGTATGCCAAAGCCGCCCGGGAAAAGGCCGAGGCGGTGAACAAGAACCCTTTAGGGAGGGTACGAAGTCATGGCGACGTCGACCGACGGCTACGCGCTACTGAAGACCATCAACTTGCCCGGCACGGTAGGCGGGCACGGCGACATCGTCGCCTTCGATGCCGACACCAAGACGGTGTGGCTCGCGCAATCACCCGACAACAACGTGGTGGTGATCGACACGACCACGAACACCGTCAAGGCCACCATTCCCAATATCGGCAACGCCAACGGCATCGCGCTCACGCCGCAATACGCCTTCGTGGCCGATGTCACCAACAACACCACCGACGTCATCGACAAGCACACCTTCCAGGTGGTCGCGCAGATCCATCAGACGGGCACCACTCCGGATGGCGTCATCTACATCCCGAGCACCAATCAGGTCGCCGTCGCGTCCGACGACGCCAACGTCCTCGACTTCATCAACGCGAGCGGCCCCTTCACCCAGACGGCGAGCATCCAGCTCCAGCCCAACCCGGCCGTGTCCGGGCCGGACGTGCCCCTCTACGTCCCGCAGAAGGATCTGATCTACCAGCCCGACGACCAGCAGATGGACGTGATCAACCCGCATACGGGTGCGATCGTGAACACGTTCAATCTGGTCTCGACGGGGACCGTCAAGCCGGCGGTCTACGATCCGGTCACCAACCACCTCCTGGTCGGCACCACCAACAACCAGCTCCTCGTGGTCAATCCCGACACGGGCGCCATCCTGCAGACCATCGCGATCCCGGGCAGCGTCGACCAGGGGACGATCGACGTCAGCGCGCGGCTTGCCTTCTTCGGCGACAAGGCGGGCACGGCCGATATCGTCAATCTCGACACCAACCAGCTGGTCGGCGGACTGCCAGCCGAGAAGAACATGCACACGCTGGACGTGGATCCGACCACGCACGACGTCTACGTCTACGAGAACAACCGCAACACGGTGGACGTGTACGGGCCGCAGAGCCAGCTGCACACCGAGTACCGGTTCTTCAACCCGACCACGGGCGACCACCTCATCACGGCTGACGTGAACGAGGTCAATCAGCTCATCAAGAACCAGCCGAGCTATCACTACGAGGGCGTGGTCGGCGCTTCGCCGGACAAGAGCGCGGACACCCAGGACGTGTTCCGCTTCGTCGACACGGCGACGAACTCGCACTTCTACACCACGAGCACGACCGAGCGGGACCAGATCCTGAAGACGCAGCCGAGCTATCACTTCGAGGGCGTGGCCTTCGAGGCCTACACGAACCCGAGCTCGGTCGGCTCGAGCGGGGCGACGTTCGAGCGGTTCTTCAACACGAACACGCACGAGCACACCTACACGGCCGACCCCAACGAGATCAGCGCGATCAACAGCGGCAAGGAGGGCGCCGGCTGGGTGGATGAGGGCAAGGCCTTCACGATCCACGTCGCGACTGACGGATTGCTGCACGTCTGAGCCGGGCGACACGATCTGCGGCAGGCCCACGATCCGGGGCCTGTCGCACAAGCGACCGGCCTTTTTAGTCCTCACGCGGAGAGCCCCGAAGCTCCTGCACGACCGCAGACCACGGCCTGCCACCTATAATCCCAGGACCTAAGGTGACCTCTGTTCCAATGTGGAACGGCAGGGCCGGTCTTCGAGCCGCACTCAGAGACGTTCCAGGGCCCGGATGACGGTCTGGGCGTGCCAGCGCCGGCCGGCCGGCGTCGCGATCTCGCGCCGGTTCAGCTCCTCCGCCATGCCGCGCGCCGACAGCCCGGCCGCCTTCAGCTCGGACACGACCGGCGCGTTGTCGCGGATTGGGCGTTATGGAGCCATTTAGGACGCCTGCAATCCACTTGTACAAGTGTCAATACATTATGAAAATCGTAAAAAATATACAAATTGTACGAATATTATCTCCGATCGGCAACATTTGTTAGAGCAGCAAACCTAAACTCAAAGACTACTGCTACGGATACATCGATCTGATCTGATTCCTGCACGTTTGCCGCGGAGTGGAACCACAGGAGATTGCTGATGGCCCTCGAACAGATCCATTGGTCCCATCGTGGCGCGTTCTCCCTGCATAAGGTGGACGATGGTTCTGATCCCGGTGCGCAGACGCCAAGCGGGGTTTGGGAGATGTCGGCTCCTCGCCCCACTGGTAGCGATGATGCGATTTGGGGCACCGGCACCTCAGCCGCGACGCTGCCTGCAGTTCATCACGCTACATCGGACGGGCAGCACGACACGACCGCGTGCGAGCCTGCCTTCGGGAACGTCGTGCTGGACTGGAATCAGGTCGCGCTCGACGCCATCCGGCACGCCTCGGTGACTATGCCGCCCGAGGACCCAGGCTACGTTTCGCGAGCCTTGGCGATGGAGAGCATCGCCATGTTCGACGTGCTCCAGGCCATCAACCACCATCCCGGCTTCCTGGTCAGCCTCGGCGCCCCGTCCGGCATCGCCAGCGACGCCGCCGTCAGCGCGGCAGCCCACGAGATCCTGGTCGAGCTGTTCCCGGACTACAAGCCGCAACTGGATCACGCCTACGAGGCGCGGCTCGCGCAGATCCACGACGGGCCAGCGGAGAGCCAGGGCGTCGCATTCGGGGAGCAGGTCGCCGATGCGGTGATCGCCGCCCGGGCTCACGACGGCTCGGACGAACTCGCCCATCTCGGGCTGGTGGCCGGATACGAGCCCGGCGAGTACCGGCCGACGCCGCCGGACTACACCGAGGCGATCCAACCGGACTGGGGGGATGTGACACCGTTCGTGTTGCAGAGCGCGAGCCAGTTCCGGCCGGGCCCGCCGCCCGCCTTGACGAGCGCCGAGTACGCGGCCGCCTTCAACGAGGTGAAGGCGCTCGGCGGCCTGGACTCGACCGAGCGGACGCCGGAACAGACCCAGAGCGCGATCTGGTGGTCGAACGACCAGGACAGCTACACGCGGGTCGGGCAGTGGAGCGACATCGCCGACCACCTTCTCGCCGACCAGGGCCGCTCCCCGCTGGAAAGTGCCTATCTCCTGACCGAGTTGAACGTCGGGCTCGCGGACGCCCTGATCGCCTGCTGGGACACCAAGTACACCTACGATGCCTGGCGACCGATCACGGCGATCCAGGAGGCGAACACGGACGGCAATCCGGCGACCACCGCCGATCCGGACTGGACCCCGCTCCTCCCGACCACGCCGGACCACCCGGAATACACCTCCGGCCACGCCGTGATTGGCGCTCTGGCCGCCAAGGTGATGACCGGCTTCTTCGGTCCGATCCCGTTCTCGGCCACGAGCGAGACGCTGCCGGATGTGGTTCTGCACTTCGACAATTTCACGCAGGCGGCGGCGGATGAGGCCCTGAGCCGCGTCTATGGCGGGGTGCACTTCGCCTTCTCGGCGCAGGCTGGCCTGGTCATGGGCGGGCAGGTCGGAGACGTGGTGGTCGACGCCTTCCAGAAGTTCGACATCCCGGCCAGCGACGGGCATCTGGTGTGAACGTCAGGTCAGCCGCTTCAGCGTAGGCAACCTCGGGCATCAGCGTTCCAACAGGGCTTGATCCAATGGATCGTTCCGCATGCGTCGGATCTGGGGATTTAGAACGGGCTTTCTCCGGCGCCTCAGAACCTACTGGAACGCTCGTGCTCCGGCCGAGCTATGCGCTTTCGTCGGTACCGTTTAGGGGTATGCTCCAGATGATCCGCCCTCGCGCCGGTTCAATAAGGCCGGTTTGGCCGTTCAAACTGAACCACCAGCATGTGAACCATCCGAAGCGAACCGATGGCCCCGTTTGGCTTGCGCTATCCGTACCGGTAGGCCGCTTTTGAGCATTTGGGCGGTCTCGCCGACTCGGCAGGTGGCGGAAACAGCCGAGAGCCGGCAGCCTCTCGAACCGGAGGCGTGGCCGGCGCCTAACGTAATCCCCTGGCTAGTGTATGGCGGCCCCAGCAGGCGGCAGCTTTCGCTGTAGGAAGCTGTCCTGCAGGACCTCGCGCGCTCTCTGCGTCACGAGGTCGGCTTCCTCGAAGCTGCCAAAGGCTTCGGCATCGAGAACCGCTCCATCAGGCCCGAAGCAGACCGAGAGCCAGGGCAAGCCCGGGCTTGCGGGTGGGTAGACGACGAAGCCGTAGTCATCGACTGTCTCGGCCATGTGGGCCATCTTTCCGGTGGGGCCTCCCGAGGTCTCAACCGGCGTCGCGGTTCATTGTTCGATCGTCGCGTTCTTGTGCGCGGCCCTGACGGGAGCCAAAGGCACAGCTCACACCGCGCAACTAGCCCGGGATCACGTCAGGAGCGGTTCGGCCCTCCAGGAACGTCACCCCGACCTCGCTTGCGTGCCGCCACATGACCCGAGCTCTGCAGGGTCGGGCACTCCGACCGACAAAGAGATCGAAGTGGCTGGGTACCGTGACGCCAGCTGGGAACTGGACACGCGCTCCAGCGGCGGAAAGAGCCTGCACGACGCAGTTGATGATGACCGAGGAGCCTCGCTCGAAGGCTGCACGACCGACAAGGCAAGTCTGAGCACGTAGGGCTTCGCGACGCTCACGCATAAGCGGGACTTTAGACTGGATGCATTACGGCCTGTTAGCTCTTGAGCCAGTCCAGAGCGGCTGCGAGCGAGAGAACGCCCATGAAGCTTGAAGCTGTCTTCTCGTAGCGGGTTGCGATGGCACG
>NZ_JBAWTG010000047.1:0-41315 GCF_037106235.1 Methylobacterium nigriterrae
GTGCCATCGCAACCCGCTACGAGAAGACAGCTTCAAGCTTCATGGGCGTTCTCTCGCTCGCAGCCGCTCTGGACTGGCTCAAGAGCTAACAGGCCGTAGTCTCGGCACGCCGTACTTCTTCGGAAATCCCCAGATCTCGCGCCCCGCTGTGATCGGCGGTTCGTCGTCGAGATACATTTGCACCGAGAAGTTGCAGGGCTGGCCCTTGTAGGTCGCCACGATGGCCGAGCCGCTCTCCTCGTAGTCACCGAAGCCGGAGGAGTCTGGCATCTTCATCCACTCGTAGAAGGCGAGGTTTCCCGGCGCGGGCTCGAGCGGCTCTGGCAAGGCTGCGCGCAGAGCCTCCGGGTCGGTCTCGTAGGTGATGATCAGGTACTCGCGCCGGATGAAGCGGTAGGGCCCGCGCGGGTAGCTCGGGCTGAACGCCGGCATCGAGGGAGCCCCGAGGATGTCTTCACGGGTCATGGTTCGATCTCTCCTCTTCTGCCGAAGGTTGAATCAGTCGCGAGCGTCGCGGGTCAGGTCGAAGACGGTGATCCCGTCCTCCGCACGCGCATGCTCCATCCAGCCGCGATTCCGGAACGCCCGCTTGACGTCGCTGCGGCCGGCCTCCCAGTGCTCCAGCATGGTCTGGCGCGAGAACTCGTAGTCCTTCGCGTTGCCCTCGTAGTTCTTGCGCCGATAGATCACCTGCATGATCGTGACCGCGTTCTCGTGGCTGACCTTGGATAGAAAGGCCACGTCGGGATCCTGGCGCAGCTCCGGGGGCAATTTCTCGGCCAAGCGGCGAAACGCGGCCTTGGCATTGCGCAAGCGTATGGCCGTATCGGTGTTGAGGCGGGTGCGGCTTGAGTAGCGGATGTCCTTCTCGCGCTCAGCCGCCTCGACCAAGGTACGGGGCAACGGGCTCCGGGCAAGGAAGAGATCGACCTGAAAAACCTTGAGGTCCTTGGTAGGCTCCTGGTCCAGCCCGTATTCCAGCGGGGTGTTGGAGACGAGCCCCCCGTCCCAGTAATGCTCGCCGTCGATCTCGACCGGCGGAAAGCCCGGCGGCAGCGCGCCCGAGGCCATGATGTGCTCGGGTCCGATCCGGTCGCGCAGGTTGTCAAAGTAGACGAAGTTGCCCGTGCGGACGTTGACGGCGCCGACGCTCAGTCGTGTCTCGGGGGCATTGATGCGGTCGAAGTCCACCAGCACCTCCAGCGTCCCCCTCAGCGCGGCGGTGTCGTAGTAGCTAAGGGCCTCGGGAGCGCCCGGCGGGTAGAACAGGGCCGGCGGCCAGCGGGGCGTGAAGAAGCCTGGTACGCCGACGCTCGCGATCAGGGCGGCGCTGGCCTTGTTGAACCAGGCGCGGGCCTGCTCGCCGGGGAGAAAAGGCTGACCTTGGATGCCCGAGGAGACCTTCTCCCTGAAGATGCGCAGCCGCTCTGCGCGCTGCTCCGGCGGGTTGCCGGCGATGAGGGCGGCGTTGATGGCGCCGATGGAGATGCCGGCGACCCAGTCCGGTTTATGTCCGCCTTCGCAGAGTCCCTCGTAGACCCCCGCCTGGTAGGACCCCAGCGCCCCGCCCCCCCAGTAGGACGAGGACGCGGCTCTCAGCATCTTTCAGGCTGCCCGGCATGGCCGACCCTCCCGGGTGGGCGAGTGAAGCGGGAACAGGAATCTCGCATACCGCAAGACACGACGCTATCGGCGGTTGTGTACTGTCGAAGATGCGGCCAAGCTTTCATAGGCAGCGCAGGTTATCAGGAGTTGATCCTGTACGATGACGTACTTAATTGGAATTTATTGCAGAGGAGCAACTGTCTTTTACGTGTAAAAATCCCGAGTTAGTGAGTAATCTGCCGGACCCAAGCCTTGCGAGGACGCCCTGAGCTTCCTTGGGCAGCCGAAGGCCGCCGCTCGGAGTCGGTGCTTCCGGCGTGGGTGCAGTAAGTTCAAGCTTGCTCTGGGAGCCGTCATCGGTCTCGGGCTCGCCGCCCCGCTCTAGGGAGGCCACCGCACCCCAGAGATCGACCAAGGGAGCGGATTAGGCCGGGGACGTGCCGGTCCCGGGAGGCGCCGCGTGCATAGGCACGCCGAATCCTTGGGGCGTCATGATGCCTCGTCAATCGGGGAGACCAGCCATGTCACTGACCAGTCCCGCGGGAGCTCCTCTGACTCCAGCACCGGAGAACAGGGACCCGAGCGCGACGAAACCGTCCATCGCCCGGCGCGCCGCCGAGGAGGCGAAGCGCTACCTCGCCTTTGCCGCTTACCTGGTGGTCGTCTTCGGAACGCTGATCCTGTTCAGCCTCAACATCTACGCCCGGATCGATCAGGACGTTCCGCACTACTCGAGTTACCACTTCTATGCGCTCGGCCTGATCAATGCCCTCGTGCTCGCCAAATTCATGCTGGTGATTGAGGCGACAAAGCTGGGCTCGCTCTCCCTTGGGCGCCGCCTGCAGCAGGGGCCGCTCGTTTATGCGATCCTGAACCGCGCTGCCCTGTTTGCGGCCGTCCTGACGGCGGCCTACGTGCTGGAGGAGGTGCTGGTGGGCGCCTGGCACGGGAGGACCATAAGTGAGGTTCTGCCCGACATCGCCGGCGGTCCACGCGGGTTGGCGACCTTCGCATGGGTGATGTTCGTGGCGCTGATCCCATACTTCGCCTATCGCGAGATCGGCCGTGCGCTCGGGGGTAACCGCTTGCACTCTCTTCTCTTCGGCACCCGGTCGGCGTGAGCGTCGGCGCCTCGGGCGAGCGTTGCGTCCGAGGCGCGATCCCAGAGGCGGGGTGACTTGGACGAACTCCGAGGCGTCCGAAGCAGGGGCATGCTTCATAAGACTGCGGCGCGGCTGGCGGGCGGCGAGCCGCTCCTGGCTTGTCGTCGCAGGACTGGGATCGATGGGCGTCGCGTCTGACATCATCGCGGCCCTCCCGGCGCCTCGGCCCCATCATGCTCGCGGATCCTGCAGGGCAGGTCCTCGCATTCACGCTAGGCGCCCGATCACGCGTGGAGCCCCGGCGGCCGTGATCAGCAGTCGTCGCAGACGCCGTCGTGCTTCAGGAGCTTCTGATCGATGCGGTGATCACGTCGATCCATCTGCCGGATCTGCGCCCCTTGACTGCCCCGCTGGACGCCTTCGCTGACATCAAGCGGGGGCGTGGTGATCGAGTCTCGCTCCAGGCGGTTGATCTGCGCGTCGTTGGGGATCGTGACCGTGCCCTGAGCGACGCGGACGCTTGGACTCGCCTGTGCCGCTCCTCCGAACGTCCCGAGAAGAAGGGCGAAGGTCACCACGCCACTGCGCGTCCTTGAGCTTGTCATTGCCACCTCCTTGGTACGCTTCGAACTAACAGCGGCTTCGCACTTTATATCATCTTCGCGCTTTTTTACTTACAACAAGTAGGCAGAGGTCGAGTAAAAATATCCACTCCGCGAGTGGCGATGGTCGGACTTGAGCTTGGTCATAAATGGAGCGGCGCTTCATCAAGGAGCGCCAACGTGAAGGCATTGTGCGGGCGAAGGGCGAGGGCACCTACACCGGCGGAAAGCGCCGGCTCGAATGCGAGCGAGTGAAGACGATGCAGGCGGCGGGCAGTGGCCCAGCCGCCATTTCCGCTGCTGTCGGCTGCTCGCATATGCAGGTCTACCGCATCCTTCACGACGGTGGGCCGTCTAGCGAGCCGGTCCTGACATGAGCGGCAGTAGCGCCAGGAGGGACCGCGTTCGGAGCCCGCTCAAGCTCAGGAGCTCGCGTCTGACTTGTTCGGCTACACGCCACAAGCCGGCTTTCGCCGGGCCCGTCAAGTCGCAACTGCCGCCGGATATAAGGTGCGCGGAAACCGCTACGGGCCGAATGTCCCAAACGATCAAGAGTATCGCTGGAATTGCCTATAATAAATTGCACTCCCCCTGTTCAGTATAGCAAAGCTCGTAGCAAGGCTGTAGGGAGGAAAGAATGCCCCTTCATGCATCGCGCAAGACGCCTCCGCTTGCCAAGAATGGTCTGTCAGCGGACCCTGTTCCGGTCGGTTTCGATGCGCTACCGGTTCTCGACCTTAGCAATCCGAACTTCCTTGTCGAAGGTAACCGGATTTTAGATGAGCTGCGCGCCAAAGGACCGATCTGCCGCGTGGAGCCGCTCGGCATTCTCGGGTTCCTGCGCTGGGCTGATTGTGATTCGATTCTCCGCGACTTCAAGACATTTTCTGTGGAATTCGAGCGCAGTCAGCCCGTGCCCGGAGCAGAAGAAGAGACGAAGATCGACACATTGCTGCGGGAAGACCCGCCGAAGCACACGCGCGTGCGCATCCTCATGCAACAAGCCTTCACGCCCCAGCGCGTGGCTGCAATGGAGTCCCACACGCGTGAAATCGCTCACAAGCTAATCGACGGCATCATGGCCGGCGGCAACGAGTGCGATTTCCTTCATCAGTTCACCCTCCCGCTCCCCTCCACAGTGATGTCGGGTCTTCTCGGCGTTGACTCCTCAATGACGGAGACGTTCGCACGCTGGGCCAACTCAATGATGGGAGTTGACGCGGCCCATGCCATCAAGGACAAAGCGGCGCGACAGAAACGCTACCAGGAAATTGCCAGCGATGCCAAAGACATGGAGGCATTTCTCAAGGAGCAAATCGAAGAGCGGCGCAAGTTGCCCCAACAGGATTTGATCACCTACCTTATCCAGGCGGCGGAAGGGGGCGACCGGCTGACCGAGAGGGAAGCCCTTACCCTGATGAAACTCTGCCTCATCGCCGGCAATGACTTGACGACGCAGGCACTCACACTGACGCTGGATTGCCTACTCGAACACCCGGATCAGATGCGACTCCTTGCCAACGACCTGTCGCTCGCCGTCAACGCGTTCGAGGAAAGCCTGCGATTCAATGGCCCGGTCATTACCTTGCGGCGCAAGGCGCTTCGCGACACTGAGAAGGCCGGGGTGAAGGTGCCCGCGGGCTGCATCGTCGCCCCGGTAGTCAGCTCGGCGAACCACGACGAATTGGTGTTCGAGAATCCGGAGGTTTTTGACCTACGCCGCAAAATCCCGCGGGTGCTCAGCTTCAGCAGCGGAAACCACCAGTGCATCGGGCAGGCGCTCGCCCGTCTTGAGGCGCGCGTCGCATTCGAAGAGTGGTTCGCGCGCGTCTCGTCCTTCGAGCGCAAGGGTCAGCCTGAACTCGCCAAGCAGAAGGTGACCTTCGTCAAGAGCTTCACCAAGCTGCCGGTTGCCTTTGAACGCCGGGCGGCCAAAATCGTCACAGCACCGGAAGATAGCGTGGTCAAGCAAACGGCAACGGCGGAGAAGCTCGCCGGCATGTCCGACCAGCAGCTCGGGTTGGACAAGCGCCAGATCATGACCGTGAAGGTGGCCGGGCTTTGGGACGTAAGCAGTACGGTCAAACTCTTTGCATTGACTCACCCGACCGGGGGGCTGCTCCCGCGCTTTACGCCAGGAAGCCATATCGTGATCCACATGCGGGACGGCGGCAAAGTCTACCGCAACAGCTACTCGCTCATCAACGGCGGTTATGCTGAGGGTCTCGCTTACTTCATCGCGGTCCAGCTCGCGGCGCCCTCTAAAGGGGGCTCGAAGTTCCTGCACGAGAAAGTCGAACGCGGTTCCGAACTCACGATCTCCGTGCCCGCGAACTATTTTCCGACGGCCGAGCATGCGGTCAAACACCTGCTGATCGCCGGCGGTATCGGCATCACGCCGCTGCTCGCCCATCGTTCCCATCTCAGACAGGCCGAAGAGCGGGTCGAGCTGCACTACGCGTTCCGCAGTGCCGAGACGGCAGCCTTTGTTCCATTCCTACAATTCCAAGGCGACCCTAATGTTCATCTTTACGATGAAAGTCTCGGACAGAAGCTTGACATACCCACGCTCATTCGCCGCCAGCCGGAGGGAACGCATGTGTACACCTGCGGACCCAGCGGACTCATGGATGCCGCGGTGAATGCGGCTGAAGCTCTCGGCTGGCCGCCGGAGTCGATTCACGTCGAGCGCTTCGGCGCTGGACCCAAGAAGGGCGACGAGCCGTTCGAGGCGGAATGCCAACATTCAGGCAAGACGGTCGATGTCGGGGCAGTCGAATCGCTGCTGGATGGCCTGGAGCACGCCGGCATCGAGGTCCCATTCGGGTGTCGCGCCGGGAGTTGCGGGACCTGTGAAGTTGAGGTCCTGGCTGGAGAGATCATCCATCGCGATTCAGTTCTTTCGGCTGCCGAGCGGGCAGAAGGCAAAAAGATGCTGGTCTGCGTCTCGCGCGGTAAGGGGGCATTGACTCTGAATGTCTGATTGACCTCCTCACGTGCTCCGGAACGGATGCTGTGCACACGAGGGCTGCGACGTCCCAGCGAACCTGATGCTGCCCGGGATGCTGCCCGGCCTGTAGGCAACAGCCCGGGTGTCGTTTGAAGAAACCGCCGGCCTCTCAACCTTGGGGAAGTGAAGCCGGCCCAGTCCTGTCAGTACTCTTCGGCTCGCATGATCGTGAGCACCCGCACTGTGACGGCCGGGTCGGCCGGATCAGGCGAGTGGCCACCGAGGCTCAGGTTGTTCGCATCGATTTTCCAGAAGCAGAGTAGCCCTGCGACTGTGACGGTCCCGAAGTCGTGCTCACCGTAAGGATCGTTCCGGGCGTCAAAGGTGTCGAATCCGCGCACCGCCGCAAGCACGGCACCCTGCGAGCTTTCCGGCAGGGCGGCAATGCCGCTCGTGGTGACCACTCGGCCGCCGGCATATCTCCGGCGCAGGGCATCGTTCAGTGCCCGCACGCGAGCGGCATAAGGTGTCGCGGCGAGCCTCGCCGCGACGTTTGAGGGCGTGCGCATCGCCTCACCGGCCCTTCGTCGGCGTGCCGGGGTGCAGCAGTCCGAGCGCGAGCCGGTGACGCGTGAACTCCATCAGGTTAGGGTAGTTCACCCACTTCAGGACAAAGTGGTTGTCGGCCTTCGTGGCGATCACCTTGGCAAGGTAGTAGCCGTCGTCCGGGTCGTCCTCCTTGGCGAGCACGAGGCTGCCAAGCGTGATGTCGGCTCAGTCGAAAGGCGGCTTGGCAGCCCCGCCAGCGCCCCCGGGGCTACTGCCGCTGCCCTGGTCGCCGCCAGCCTGTCCCCGTGCTCGGGTGAGGTCCTGCGGCTCGCCGCCCGTTTCAGTCGCTCCTTGGGCTCGGCCCGGCGGGCGGCATCCTCGATGTTTGGCCAGCGTCGGCGCAGCTCCTCGAACGACCGGAACGGGACGCGCCACGCCCTAGACGCCGGGTCCCACCGCGCCCACGGCACCATCCGCAACTCGGCGACGACGGCGCGGGAATACGGCGTCCTGACCGCCAGGTCGTCGGCGACCTCTAGGTAGGGGCTCGTGATCGGCTCGAACGCGAAGGCGTCGCGCCCGCGCTCGTCGGCATATGCTAGGACGCCCGACCATTCGCGGCCGGACCACGCCTTCAGGCGCCGCTCCGCCGTGGAGCCCGGGACGAACCAGGCGCTGATATCGTCGCGCCATCGCGCGCGAGGGAACGCGGCGCGGAACCGCTCCACGGTCATGCGGTCATACGAGAAGACCGCAATCGCTCCGGGCGCACCGTCGCCGGCCTCCTGCCTCGCGCTGAACTGCACCGTTTCACCGGGCACCGGTCGACCTATGTTGTCCCGCTCGGCCGAGCCGCCGTTCCAAGCTGATGATGTGCAAGTTCGAGCACGGGCAACTAGTTCCGGCGCCGGATGTGCGGCGTGTTCATGCTCTTCCTGAGGCCGTTCGGGTCGATGGAACCGTCAACGCGGGGATACGCACACGGTGCCGGTGGCCGGCTCCGCAGAGTGGAGCGGTCCGGCTGACGAAGCGGCACTGTTCGCTGAACAAAAGCTGCGCGGCGGCCTCAGAACCGGTTCAATGCGACGCGTCTAGGTTGCCTTCACCCTTGAGCCGAAAGGTCATCCCCATGAAGGCACGTCTCGCAGGTCTCGTCGCCACCGCGCTCGTCCTGGTCCCCGGTGCGGCGTCCGCGCAGTGGTACGAACACGGGCCTAGGCATCACCATCACCACCACTGGGGCCATAACCCCCGCTATGGTCACGGCTACGTTCATGGCTACGGCCACGATCGCAGCCACCAAAACGGCTACGACCGCCCCGTCCACTTCGAGCGCGGCCACCACCACCATCACGGGTACTGAGGGGGTACATGGATGCCGAAACGTCGGCCGCCGTCCGAACGGGCGGCGAGCCGACGTACTCAGGCATGCCCCGCCGACCAGCGGGCGCGGGTCTCAGCCAGCCGCCGCAGCGTCGTCGCGGCCAAGGCGTCGTGCGCCTCGTCGGGGATGGGGTACACCGAGCTCGCGTTGATCTCGCAGAGCACGTAACTGTCCTCGCCAGCGGCATTCTTCCGCCCCAGCAGGAAGTCGGCGTCCCAGATGACCGGCAGGTCATCCGGCTCCAACCGGAGCAGGTTCGCCATCTCCGGTATCCAGTCCCGTTCGAGCAGGTCGCGCAGGCGCTGGAACCGACCGTCGTCCGGCCCGGAATACAGGCGCGGCGGCGCCCGCCCGTGTTCGGGCGAGGCTAGGGCGGTCACGTGCTGGGCACCGAAGCCCGCCACGCGCGTGCCGCTGACGTAGCATCGGACCATCCCTTCCAAGTGCCGCACCTGGAACGGCTGGTCGACGAGGGTGCCGCCCGCCGAGAAGTCGGACGTGCGCTCCGTCAGGAATGCGTGGAGCGGCACGGTACGCAGCCTTCTGTCGCGCGCCTCCTGCACCAGGACATCGGGACCCATGGCGCGCTCGACCTTCCACACGCCAATGCCGCCGTTGCCCCGGCTGCGCTTCAGCACCCGCGGCCCCGCGGCCACGCGCCTGGGGAATTCCGTCGCGAGGGCGGCATGGCTCCCGTAGAGGTACGTGTCCGTCCCCCACGGCATCCCTCGGGTCCGGTACAGCACCTCCTTGGTGCCTATCCGGTTGATTACGTCCGGGTGGGCGCTGACGAGGATTCCGGCTGCGGCGACCTCCCGCAGCACCGTGTCCAAGGCGTCACGACCCTCTCCGGTGTCCTCTGTCACCGGGTTCACCCAGACCAGCACCGCGTCCACCGCCATGAGCTGGGCCCTGACGACGTCGGCGAGCCCTTTCACCCAGACGGCAGGCTCGCCGGCGAGCCCGTGCCGCTCCAGGGCAGTGAAGATCGCCGCGAACCGGCTGGTCTCCGGACGTGCCTCGGCACGTGCCTGGGCATCGCCACGCCAAACGACGGCGACCTTGGGAGGATGGGGGCTTAAATGGGACATCCGGCGCTACTCACGAGTCAGAGTAAAGATCCCTGCTGAATTCCTAGCCAGGCTGCCACGCCGCTCAATCTGAGCGGCCGTATTGTCTCCAGGCTTCGTCTGCATGTTCAGTAGACCTAATGGACAGCGAAGTCATCGAATAAGACGTAGCTGTCTGCTTTAGACCAAAGACCAACTCTTCCCGTCACTGGCGCGGACAGTTCCTGGGTCAGTGTTAGTTTGCCGTCGAGATAGCACTGGACCGTGCGACCCTGCACACTAACGCGCAGCTCATGCCACTGACGAGTCGCAGTGGGCGTGTTGCGAACCCACTTCACTGAGCTTCGTCGACCCTTCACGACCTGCCAGAGAACAAGGTTGTTCTCAAGGGCATTTGCGCGGACCGTCAGGTAATCACCGTTGGGCTTCAGGTTGAACAGGATGCCCGCGCCTTGATCGATGCGGCCATCCAGCGGCTTGAACCGCACCGTGATGTCGCCCTCGCGGAAGTCCTCCACCCCCAGGGCAATCGCGTATGGGAAGTAGGCATAGGCCTGAACACTATCGAGGAACTCCGCATAGCGCTCGCCGTAGATGGCGCGCGCCTTGTCGGCGATGCCCGACGATGCCTGACCCTCGCGCCATCGCCGCCCATCAACCGCCAGCACCCGATTGTCGCCATCGGCAGCAATGACCCAGTTGCCGACGATCGCGGTGAAGGCCTTCGGTTCGGCCCCGACGGTCTCGGCCGCAAAGTCGACCAGGCCGAGGGCAGCCGCGTCGGCGGAGCGAATGAATGCTGGCACGATGAGGAAAGTTGCGCCTGTGGTCAGGGCGCGACGCCGGTTGAGAGAGCATGGTCCGGGGATTGACGTCATGATGAGTCTCCCGTTGCGCGAAGGCGACGCAGACGTATCGGTCGCCTCGACAGCCACCACCCGAAGACGACGATGGTGGGTAGGACGCCGTAGAACCAGAGGGCAGCCATATGTCCGTCAACGACGATTGGATAACCGACATAATTCGTCCCTACGGACGGGCTCGCGGTGACGCCAGTCAGCTCGTAGATTAGTGGAAGCACCTCGCGCGGGCTGGTCGAGCGACTCTCCGCTTGGGCGCTGCCGTACTCGTATCTGATCAATCCATAGCGATCGTCATCTGCTTGCGAGAAAAAGGACTTCGATGTTTCGGCCAGCGTCGCGGAGAGACCGGGCATGAGGCGACGCAGCTTGCTGAGAACCTGCCGGTTGAAGTCGGCAAAGCGGGGATCCTCGGGGGAGAGATAGATCGTTACGGCAAGCGGCTTGGTCACTTGCCGCAGAGCTGCCTCGTCCACCGGCGAAAATGAATTCCGCCGGTCTTCAGCCGTGTCGAGATAGTAGCGGGCCTGCCCCACCAGAGCGCCAACCGCGAGCGTGCCCACCATGATACCGGCGGACAGAGCCATCCTGCGGCGGTCCGGAGGTGCCGGGCGTAGCCACGTGCATGCGAGAGCGCCGAATGTCGCTGAGGCGGTCAATATCCCGAGCACTGCGGGTCCGGAGAGCAGGCCAGTCTCGAAGCCGCGCAAGGCGGCCGTGGGCGAGAGCTCGGCGAGGCGGCGCAGCCAGGCGCCCTGACCCGCGGCGGCAAAATCCAAGATCCATGCGCCGAGTGTGAAGGCCAGGGCCAGGATCGCGGCGGTGGCGGGGCTCTCCGTGACCGCGGCCGCGAATAGGCCGATGCAAGCGATCAGCAATCCATATAGCAGGTGACCCAACAACAGATTCAGGGTCTCCGCGGGCCAGAGATGCCCTCCGAGCAACGACCACAAAGCGAGCGCCGACAAAGCTGGCATCGCCGCGAGTAACCAGCCAGCGAGCACCGCGACGAGCTTGGTCACGATCAGTGTCGCCGAGCGATAGGGCAGTTGAAGCAGCAGTTTGAGGCCGCCGTTCTGCTTCTCGGCGCCAAGGGCGCGGATCGCCACGAACGGAAAGAGCAACGTGACGGCGACGTAGAACGCGCCGAAGGTCGGAACGAGCACGCCGTCCAGCGGCGACAGCCCACGCGCGAGTTCTGGGAATGAGGCTGCGGATCGGCTCGCTTCACTGTAGAGAGCGGTGGCCTGAACAAACCCGTAGCCCATGATCGGGCACAGGAGCAGCATCACAGCCCAAAGCGCCCGGCCGGCAAGCAGGTCCCGCAGCTCTTTCGCGAGCAGGGGCGTCAGGGGTGCGTGCCGCCGCGATATGAGATCAGGTGAGGGCAAGGAAGACGTCCTCCAGCCCTGCATCAGGCGGAAGCCCAGCCATATCGCGCAGGGCATTCAGCGTGCCCTCGCCGCGCACGCGGCCGGCATCCAGCAAGACAAAGCGATCGCAGATCCGCTCGGCCTCAGCGAGCTGATGGATGGACAGCAGAAGCGATCGACCTTGGGCTGCTACGACCCGCAGATGCCGCATAACATCACGGGTCTGGTGCAGGTCGAGGCCATCGAATGGCTCGTCCATGGCGAGCAGCGGATGCGGCGTGAGCACGCCGAGCGCGAGCAGGAGGCGCCGCCTATACCCCTTCGACAAGGTGCCGACCGGCTTGAGCGACACGCCACCAAGTCCGAGTGCGGCGGCGGTCTCCTCAATGCGAGCCACAGGCACCCGGTAAACGCGCCCCAGGAAAGACAGGACATCCGCCACGCGGTGTTCCGCGTACGGGGCGATGCCATCGGGCACATAGAACAAGACGGTCTTGCGTCGGTTGGCCGGCAAGATCTCTCCTCGCCAGGCGACCGCCCCCTGGTCAGTAGGAAGCAGTCCGGCAAGGCACTCGAGCAGCGTCGTCTTACCCGAGCCGTTTGGGCCGATCAGGCCGAGGATCTCGCCGCGACAGACCGCAAAGTTCACATCGGCCAGCGCGGTGTACGGGCCATACTGCTTGGCCAGGCCGGCGACCTGCAGCAGCTCGAGATTACAAGCGCCCATAGCCCAAGTG
The DNA here is from genome assembly GCF_037106235.1 of Methylobacterium nigriterrae. Taxonomy (NCBI): domain Bacteria; kingdom Pseudomonadati; phylum Pseudomonadota; class Alphaproteobacteria; order Hyphomicrobiales; family Methylobacteriaceae; genus Methylobacterium; species Methylobacterium nigriterrae. Next base: position 12,234 of record NZ_JBAWTG010000047.1, read on the forward strand.
TCCCGGTCCAGCGCCAACAATGGTAGCCGGCTCCGACGCCAACACCGGCTTGTGCGCGGTCGAGGCCATGCGGCCGCCCCATCCGCATACCGCCACGAGCGAGATGGTCCTCTTTGGGTTCGGCGGCTGGGCCATCCCAGCCACCTGCGACGCGTCGCGGGCGCTAGCCGCCGTGCCGGCGAGCCGCGAGAGGCGGTCAGTTTCGCTCTCATCGACATGGCCACCGTTGGCGGAAGGCCAGGCTGACCCCGGCCAGCATGTCGAGCCGCAGCAGGCTATCGTTGGCGCGCGCCCAGGTCAGGAAGGTCTCTGCGAGGGACCCGATGGTGTAGTCGGCATCGCAGATCCCGTCTTTGGCGCCGCCGATGCCTAAGGCCGTGAGCGTATCGGCGACACCCATGAGGTAAGCGCTGCACCAGCCCGAGGCCTCTCCTTGCTCGGCCAGACAGGCGGCTGCGAGACTGCGCGTGGTCCGATCCGTGACGTCTACCGACCCGCCGTTCGGTGCTCCCTGCTCGATGCTCGCCGGCTTCTCTTCTGCCCGCAGAACAGAGGGCGGCGCGACGAGTAGGATGGCCAGGGATGTGAGCATGGCTGGGACCCCGCACCGTCTGAGCTTTCGGCCTTCATACTCGGCCATGGCCACCCTCCCGTGCTCAGAACCGAGCCACCAGCGCCACGCCGATGATCATCAGCGCGGCCCCGAGCAGGCGCCAAACGTTGGCCGCGTGCACCTCGAAACCGAGCCAGCCGAAATGGTCGAGCAGCACCGAGGCGATCACCTGTCCGGTGACAATAGAGGCCATCAGGGTCGCGGCACCCAGCCGGTAGGCCAGAACGATGGCGGCCAATCCGCCCACCCAGGCCCACCAGGGCACGCCAGAGAGCTTGCCGAAACCCAACCAGGACTGGCGAGTGATGCGGTTGGCGAGGACCACGATGCCGAGCCCGTAGTTGATCAGCAGGGCTGGCAGCGGCTCACCGAGGCTCTTCTTCAGCGCCGCGTTGCTGCCCGCCTGGAGTGTCGTCAGCGCCCCTGCCAGCGCTGCGAAAGGGATAAGCAGCCAAGCCAGCATGCCGCCGCGCCTGTTGAGCCGCTCAGCTCTTGGCCACCTTCACGTGATCGAGCGCCGCACGCAGGCCTTTGGCGAGCTTGCCCACATCGTCGTTGGCCCAGAAGTGCATGAAGAACAGCCGCGGTTCGTCGTCGAGCATGTGGTTGTGCAGAGCCGTCACCTCGATGCCGTTGCCCCGCAGCGCCTTGATCACCGGGTTCACCTCGCCGGCGGTGAGGACGAAGTCGCCGGTGATGGCCGCCTTGCCACCGCCGGTCGGCTGGAAGTTGATGGCGATGGCCGAGCCCATCGCCTCCGGCACCACCATGCCGTGGTCCTTCGGGTTCTCCGACCGCGGCACGCTGACGGCATAGACGCCGCCGTTGACCTTGCCCTTACGGCCGAGCGCCTGGTCGATGGCGGCCGTGTCGAGATCGAGCGCTTGGTCGGGCGCGGTCGTCCTCGCCGGCACCGGTCCCTCGCCGGACGAGGCCGGGCCCGTGCTGGCCGTCGCCGGCGGCTTGCCGCCCGCCGTCTCGCCCCCGAACGGCGTCCGACTGGCGCCCAGCGCGCCCATCAGCGTCGTGGACAGCTTGCCTGGCTCGCCGTGACCCGAGACGTGCATGTAGAACGTGGCGGGTGAGGCGCGCAGCAGGTGGTTGTGCACGGCCGTGATCTCCACGCCGCCCTCGATCAGGCGCGTCATCACTGGGTTGATCTCGTCCTCGGTCAGGACGAGGTCGCCCATCACCATGACCTCGTTGTCGCTCGTCTTCTGGAAGGCGAGCCAGGAACCGAGTGCGAGCGCCGGCTTGATCCGGACGCCGTCGAGCGTGACCGCAAGATCGGTGCGTGGCAGCCCGACCCGGTAGACGCCGCCCGGCATCGCCGTGCCCGGCTTGCCGAGGCCGGTCGCGATGGCCTGCTGCCACTCTTCGGCGGCTGACGCCGCGCTCGCGCAGGCCACGAGCCCCAGGAGCGCAAGGGTTGCAGTGAAGCGTTGCATGGTCTCTTCTCCATCTTGCGCCCCGGCCTCACAGCCGGTGCTCAGGCTTTCGCAGGATGCCCTCTTCGGGAAGAACGCCTTCACGCCGGAGCTGCACCCGAGTGCCGGCCGCCCAGACATCACTGCATTCCCGCTTGCCGGCCTCATCGGTCAGGCAGAGCGCATCCTTCTCGACCTGCCAGGAGCCGGTGCCGCGCCGCCCGAGGGTGGTCGAGGCGAGCCGCCCGCCGCGGCCGAAGGCGTAGGCCCAGTGCACCTCGTCGGTGAGCTCCATGCCGGCGAACTGGGCCTTGCTCTGCGGACCCGTGAGCCGTCGAAAGGCCTCAGACGCTTCGGCCGGACCCGCGGTGCCGGATCCCAGTAGAACCGCCGTCCCGACGAGCAGGGCCTTCAACCCGGCACACATCAGATGAGCCCCGCGACGTGCAAGGCCACGCCAGCTGCGGAGCAGGCCGCGAGCGTGGGGATCATGCCGGCCTTGAAGCGGAACACGGCCAGGAGGGCCGCCAGGGCCAGAAGAAGCGCCCAGGGATTCAGGCTGGACAAAACCGGCACGTCCAATCGGATCGGGCCCGCCGCGAAGGGCCGCACCTCGGCAAAGATCGTGTGAAGCGCGAACCAGACCGCGAGGTTGAGGATCACGCCCACCACCGCCGCTGTGATAGCCGCAAGTGCCCCGGCAAGCGCCCGATTGCCGCGCAGGCGCTCGACGTAAGGTGCGCCCACGAAGATCCAGAGGAAGCAGGGCGCGAACGTTACCCAGGTGGTCAGGAGGCCCCCAAGCGTGCCGGCGACCAGAGGGGAGAGCGAGCCCAGGTTGCGGAAAGCCGCCATGAAGCCCACGAACTGCGTCACCATGATCAGCGGCCCGGGCGTGGTCTCGGCCATGCCGAGCCCGTCCAGCATCTCGCCGGGCTTCAGCCAGCCATAGTGCTCGACCGCCTGCTGAGCGACGTAGGCCAGGACCGCGTAGGCACCTCCGAAGGTCACCATCGCCATCTCGGAGAAGAACACGGCGATCTGGCCGAAGACGTGGCTGGGACCGAGAAGCCCTAGGATGAGCGCGACCGGCACGAGCCAGAGCGCGGCCCAGACCGCCAGGACCCGCAGGGTTTGCCCGGCAGTGGCGTGCTCCTGCGGGAGTTCATCATCGCCCAGTAGGTAAGGGCCGCCATCGTCCTTACCGGACGCATCATGTCCCCCGCCTACTTGGAACTGCGGCAATCCTTGGCGGCCACCGAAATAACCGATGAGGCCGGCCGTGAGGACGATGAGGGGGAACGGCACATTCAGGAAGAAGATGGCCACGAACGAGGCGGCTGCGAGCCCAATCATGGCCCGGCTCTTCAAGGCTCGCCTGCCGATGCGCAGCACCGCCTGCGCCACGATGGCGAGCACCGCCGCCTTCAGCCCGAAGAACAGGCCGGCGACGAGGCCGACGTTGCCGTAGAGCGCGTAGACCCAGCTCAGGCCCATGATGGCGATAATGCCGGGCACAACGAACGGCCCTCCGGCAACAATCCCGCCGCGGGTGCCGTGCATGAGCCAGCCAACATAGGTCGCGAGTTGCTGCGCCTCCGGGCCGGGCAACAGGGTGCAGAAGTTCAGAGCATGCAGGAAGCGGTTCTCGGAGATCCAGCGCTTCTCCTCGACCAGGATGCGATGCATCACCGCGATCTGCCCGGCCGGCCCGCCGAACGAAAGCGCGGCCACGCGCGCCCAGACCGGCAGGGCCTCGCTCAGGGTGACAGGCTGTGGAGGACTTCGGCGCTCTACCTCATGCGACACTGTGGAGTTGGTGATCACGGCATCCGCCATGGTCAGGACCTCGCCTTGGGCTTGTTGGTGGGCCAGTTGTGCGTCTCCTCCGTGGCGTCGCGGCACCAGCGATAGAAGGCGTCGTAGAGGACCATCCCGGCGTCGAGCTGGGCGAGGTCATCGGCGTAGATCCGTGAGAGACCGAGCGAGGCCGCGAGGAGCCCAGCGGCCTCCGGCGCGAGGTCGGGCCGCGCGGTGTCGGCCCCGCGCACCAGGGTTGCGAGATGCCGGAGCGGCTCGGTGGCGAGGCCGAGCTCCTCCACCATGACGTCGAAGGTGCAGAGCTCGCCCCGATGGCTCCAGAACACGCCCGGCTCGTCGATGTCGAAGGGGGCGGCCCCGAACCGATCGGCTACGCCCAGGACATCCGACGACGGCACGAACAGGAACACCGCCTGCGGGTCGACGAAGCGGCGGATGAGCCAGGGGCAGGCGATGCGGTCGACCTTGGGCCGGGCGCGGGTCACCCAGACGGTGCGTCCGCGCGCATCGCGCTTCGGCAGCCTGTCCTCCGGGACCATCGGCAGGAAGGCGCGGGCCCAGGCCTGGATCCCGTCCTCCAGGGCTTCGGCGGACACACCGGCCTGGCGCAGGTAAGCGGCGGTGCCGTGGCTGAGATCGCGGCCGTGGCTGCAGGCCACGACGACGCTGCGGCCTGCGAGTTCGTGCGCCCACGCGTCGACTTGGTCGGCGGGACGTCTGATGCTGCCGGGGATCAGGAGCGGGTCGTCCCGGAAGGCGTCGTCCGGCCGGACGTCGACGACGAGTGGGCAGGCAGGCGTGCCGAAGAGACGAGCGAGCTTGTCGACGGGGATGGTGGAAGGCGTAGGCATGGCGCGTCCTTGCATCGAATGCAGGTTGGACGCGATTCTTCAGCCGGAGCCTCGTCGGGAGATCGCTTCCCGAGCCTCCATACATCGCCGCCGAGAGTGCGATGTCAAGCCGGGTAGTTGGCCGGAGAGGCGCTGGATCTGGACAGCGAACGATCCGGTCCGACCCCTCGTTGGTAAGGGTCAGTGCAGGAGGGTCTTATGACCATGAGTCCAGCGAACAAGGCTCCCGCAGCGGGCACCACCTCGAACCCGGAAGAGTGCGTCTCCGGGCGATGTGACCCCTTCCGGGCAGCCGAGGCTGCGCCCGGACCCTACGTGCCGGGCGAGAACCTGGAGAAGCGTCAGGACCAGCTGCTGGACGAAGCCGTCGAGGAGACCTTCCCGGCCAGCGACCCCATCGCGCCGAAGCGCATCACGAAGTAGCCGGCGCGGGACCGAGAGGAAGCCTGCCAAATGGCCGGGTCGCGTTCGGAAGATGAAGCGACTGCATCCGGGCACTCCACCGACGAGCACTGGAGTTCATTCCTCCGGCGCGGCGTCGGCTATGACCGCGCCCGGGCCCGGGGCAGGCGTCGCCCCGATGTCCGTACTGGGTCGTCCGCTCAGGCCAACGAGCCAAGTACCGTCATCAGGCCGACAACCGTCGTAGTCGACGCTGCAAATCCGAGGATGGCCAGAAGCAAGGACGGGCTTCCCATGTTGACATTCCTCGTGGCGTTGGCCCGCTTTTCCATCTAAGCGCCTCGCATTTCGACACGCGCCCGAAACGCGATCCCGAACGACCGGGTTCCGACGTTTTTGGCCTATCGCGACCAAGGAGCAGACGCCCGGGCCGGAGGCTTGGAGGACGGTCACGCCCCCTAAGGCAGCGAGGGCTCCGTCAGGGGCGTGGCCAGGATCTTGTCAATGCGCCTGCCGTCCATGTCGACGACCTCAAAACGCCAGGCATGCGCCTCGACCGCGTCGCCTTCCGCCGGAATGCGCCCGAGCCGGAAGATCACGAACCCGGCGAGCGTGTTGAAGTCGTCAGTGTCCGGATCCTCCAGGACGCCGAGCCGCTCGAACGCGTCCTCGGCCAGCATCATGCCATCCATGAGGAGCGAGCCGTCCTCCCGCTCGACCACCGCGGGTTCCTCCCCGGGCTCCGGGATGTCGCCCGCAATGGCTTCCAGAAGATCAGTGGCCGTGACGATGCCCTCCAGGCTGCCGTACTCGTCCACGACGATGGCCATCTGTACCGGCTTGCGCTGGAAGGTTTCCAGCACCGCCAGCACCGACATGGCCTCGTGCACCACGATGGGCGGCCGTGCGGCCGCCCTCACGTCGATCGTGCCACCATCGAGAATCCGGTCGAGCAAATCCTGCTTGCGCACGAGGCCGACGACCTCGTCGACGATGCCGCGGCTGACGACGATCTGAGCGTGGTTGCAGGCGCGCACCTCGTCCCGGAGGCGGGCCGCGTCGTCCTCGATGTCGACCCACTCAATCTCGTGGCGTGGCGTCATGACCTCGCGAATGCGGCGCTCGCCAAGGCTGAAGATCCGCTCCACCGCCTCCTGCTGCACCTCGCGGATCAGGCCAGCCTCACGGCTCGCCTCGACCAGCAGGTTGAGCTCGGCCGTCGAGTGCTGGCCGCCCTCGCCGTGGCCCGGCTCGAGGCCGAACAGGCGCAGTACGCCATTCCCGAGGCCATTGAGGAAGACGATGGCCGGCCGGAAAACGAATAGGAACAGGCTGAGCGGCCGGATGATAGCGAGCGCGGTGCGCTCGCTGCGCTGGAGCGCAAGGCTCTTCGGCGCGAGTTCGCCGAGCACGATGTGCAGGGCGGTGATGACCACGAAAGCGATGACGACGGCGACAGTGTGGGCGCCGGCCGTGGGGAGTGAGCCGGGCAGCCAGGTGAGTACGGGCTCGACCAGGTGCGCCAGCGCCGGCTCGCCGATCCAGCCTAGCGCCAGCGAGGAGATGGTGATGCCGAGCTGGGTCGCGGCAAGATGCGCGTCGAGGTGGTCCGTGGCCCAGAGCAGGGCCTGAGCGTTTGAGCGCCGTTCGTTGACGAGTTCGGCAACCCGACTCCTGCGGATCGCTACGAGGGCGAACTCGGCGGCCACGAAGAAGCCGTTGGCCAGCACCAGGGCGATGACGGCGAGGAGACCCAAGCCGGTTGCCCAAGCATCGTCGGAAATCGTTGCCTCCCGTCTCGCCGTCGTCACAGGCGTCTCTACAGGACGGCTTGGATTTGGCCCACCGACATCCTCACCGCCGCGGACGGGTTGCCGCGCATGCCTGAATTGCTAAGCTCGGACGTCGCCGCATCGTCGGCGCCCATCCAGGGGCCAGATGTCCTCCATCAAGATCAAGCGGGCCGATGACGGCTCATACACGCTCTATCGCGACGCCGATTCCGTCGGCTCTGGCCTGACCTTGCAGCAGGCGCAAGAACTCGCGTCGGTTCTCCGGTGCCTCGAAGCGACACCCTAGCCTTGCAACCCGGCCTGCTATGACTTGAGCCGGCCGAGGGCGGCTGCGAGGCGTACCGTGACGTTTGACCGCGACCGGGGAGGATTGGAGATCCAGGGCCTGGGCAGCGATCTGGCGGGCCCGTTCGATCTCGCAGTCCCCAAGGGACAGGTCGTGACGATCTCCGGCCCGTCCGGTTCCGGAAAGAGCCTGTTCCTGCGCATGATCGCCGATCTCGACGTGAACACGGGGTACGTCTGGCTCGGCAGGCGGTCGCGCGCCGACATGCCGGCACCGGAATGGCGGCGGCAGGTCCCCTACGTCGCAGCCGAACCCGCCTGGTGGGGCGAGACGGTCGCCGATCATTTCGCACCAGAGCACCGCGTGGCAGCCGAGACACTCGCCGCACGCCTCGGTGTTGGCGCGGTTCAGTTCGCAGGAGCAGTCGCCACCCTCTCGACCGGAGAGCGTCAGCGCCTGGCCCTGGTCCGCGCCCTCGTGCGCGAACCGACCGCCCTTCTCCTCGACGAGCCAACCGGGCCACTTGATCCCGTCTCCGTCGCAGCCGTCGAGGCCGTCCTTCTGGAGCGCGCGGCGGCCGGGACGATCATTCTGATGGCTTCCCACGATCCCGGTCAGGGCCAGCGCTTGGGCGCACGGTCGCTGCGCATGGGGGCGGGACGGCTGCAGCCCCTGTCGTGACCCCCGTCGCTCTCAGCGCCGCCGATCTCGCGCTCGCAGCGTCGCTCGTGATGTTGGACGCGGGCCTGTCGCTCGCCCTGCGCCTGAACCTTCACCGCCAACTCGTGCTGGCCGCCGCGCGCATGGTCGTTCAGCTGATTGCGGTCGGATATCTGCTGCGCCTCATCTTCGCGCTGAACGACCCGACAGCGACGCTGCTGCTCGTCCTGGTGATGGGCCTCGTGGCTGCGCGGGAGGTCGCCGCACGGCCGGAGGAGCGCTTCCAGGGCTTCGTCACGCAGGCGATCAGTCTCGGCAGCGTCTTGGTTGCCGCATTGGCGACGGCCGGCCTTGCCCTGTCGACGGCGATCCGCCCAGATCCCTGGTACGATGCCCGCTATGCCGTGCCTCTCGCCGGCATCATTCTCGGGTCAGTGCTGAACGCTGCCAGCCTGACGCTCGACAGCCTGCTGGGAAGCGTCCGACGCGAGCGCAATGCCATCGAAGCGCAACTCGGGCTGGGCGTCCCGTTCCGGCAGGCGGTCGCCGGGATCTTCCGCATGGCAGTCCGCCGCGGCCTCCTGCCGGTCATCAACCAGATGTCGGCCGCCGGCATCATCACGCTACCCGGGATCATGACTGGCCAGATCCTGGCCGGGATGGATCCTGTCGAGGCGGTGAAATACCAGATCCTGCTGCTGTTCCTGCTGACGGGCGCGAGCGGTCTCGCGGCGCTCGCCACGGCCGTCCTTGCTTTGCGTTGCCTGACGGACGATCGGCAACGCCTCCGCCTCGACCGCTTGGTGTGAGTCGTCTCCAATTCGGATGGCGCATGTGCGGCCGCCTGCTGGCCGCCGACGCCCTGGGCAACCTCGCGGGCATCTAACGCTCAGGCCGGCCCCGCCCCGAGGCTCAAGCCATCCTAACAGGATACTGATACGGCGGCTCCGTTCGCCCTCTCGAACCCTTATGCGAGAGGGCGCAGGCTTCGGAATCGTCTGCGTTCCCGGAGCCGTCCCATGCTCGCCATTGCTTCTTCCGCCATCGACCTCGACGCGATGGGAGAGCGCCTCGCCCAGGCGCGCCTCGACGGCGGCCTCGCCGACGTGGACCTCGGCGGCCCCGTCGACCTCGACGAGGCCGAGGACTTGCGCGACGCGGCCGTGCGGAGCCTCGGCTGGGCGCAGGTCGGCTACGCGCTGGCAGGGACGCATCCCGCCGTCACGCGGACACTCCGCCTTACCGGCCCGGTCGTCGGCCCGCTCCTGCGCGAGGCCCTGCTCGAAGACCGGTCGACCTTCCACCTGCCGCGCGGCGTCCTCGGCGCCGGCGTCGGCCTCGCCTTCCTGCTCGGGCGCTCCTTCCCGTTCGCCGACGAGGAGCCGCTCACCGCCCGGAACGCCAGCAGAGCCTGCGTTGCGTGCCGGCTCGACCTTCACCTGCTCGGGCGGCGCACCGCGGTCCCGGCCGTTCTCGACGACTGGGTCGCCGCCGCCGACCTCGGCCTTGACGTCGCGCACGTCGCCGGTCCCTGGGTCGAGGGCTGGGCCGCGACCGACCTCGCCGCGAGCGAGGCGAGCCTCGCCATCGACGGCAACGTGGTCGCGCGCGGCCATGGGCGCGACGTCATGGGGGACCCGTTCGCTGCGCTGTCATGGCTTGCGCGCCGGCTCGTCGACCGGGGCTCGGGCCTGAGCGCCGGCGACCTCGTCGCAGTGGGCAGCTGCACCGGCTTGGCGCAGGTGCTGCCCGGCCAGACCCTGTGGGCCGGGTTCGGTGACCTCGGCTCGGTCTCGCTCGACCTCGTTTGAGCGCCGGCCGCCGGCGCCGCTGCCGGTCCGGTCAGCGATCCAGGACGGCCCGGTCGTTCTTGGCCACGAGCGTGCGGAAGTGCGGCGTCAGCTCGGCTTCCGACAGCCCGAAGGCCTGCGCGAACTGCATGATCAGCCGCTCCTCGCCGGGCTCGGCCTCGCCGTCGGACATGGCGCTGTCGATCATGTTCAGGACGATGCAGAGCTTCTGCTCCGGGCGCAGCCTGGGCGCGGCCTCGGCCAGGAACTGGGCCGGCTGGGTGGAGCGGGTGTAGCGCAGAACCGCGTCGAACTGCTGCCGCGTCGCGTTGCGGCCTATGACCGACATGAGGTGGCCGACCTCCTCGGGGTCGATCTCGCCGTCGGAGGCCATGCAGTAGATCAAGGAGGTGGCCAGGCAGTTCCGCGGCGTCAGGTCGAGGGACGCCTGCGACTTGAACATGTTGAACATAATCAGGTCTCTCCACGCGGCGCGAAGCTTGACCGCCGATGGAGCAGCTTCATAATCTAAGCATTCAGAGCTGTCTATCGTGACAATACGAGCATATGTCGAACTTTTATCTATGCAACATGGGATGATTGCTTCCTCTCATACGTGGATCGCGAGACAGGAGCATGACGCCCGCCGCCGATGCCGCGCACCCGATAGCGGGAGGGGGCGTCCGCTTAGTCCCCGTCACGCCTTGCTGAGGGATCGGCCGCTCACCAGCGAGTAGAGGCCGGTCGCGTCCCGCGCGCCCCGCAGAGCCGCGGCGATCTCGGGGTCCCGCAGTCGCCGCGCGACGCAAGCGAGCGCGTTCAGGTGATCGCCCCCGTCCCCCGTGGGCAGCAGCAGCAGGAAGACGAGGTCCACCGGCCGCTCGTCCACCGCCTCGAAGTCGATGGGCTCGCGCAGCCGCGCCAGCAGGCCGAAGGGTTGCCGGACGGCCTCAAGCCGCGCGTGCGGCAGCGCCACGCCGTCCCCGACACCGGTCGAGCCGAGATCCTCCCGTCGCGCGAGGGCGCCGAGGACATCGCCGGGGTAGAGGCCGAGCGCCAGACTTGACAGGTTGGCCAGCTCCTTGAGGAGGGTCTTCTTGTTCGCGGCGCGCAAGCCGTGGACCACGTCGGCCGGCGCGAGGATCTCATCGATGGTCATCGCGTCGCCCAAGGGCATGCGGTGATGGGCATCAGGGGCTCGTCTCCGTCACGGCCGGCTTGGCATCGTTCGCCGCGCGCAGCTTGAGGTTTGGTTCGTCGTCGGGAGCCCGCAGGCGGTAGCCGACGCCGGTCTCGGTGAGAAGGATGCGCGGGCGCTCGGGATCGGCCTCCAGCTTCTGCCGGAGCTGGCGCATGTAGACGCGCAGGTACTGGGGCTCGGAGGAGGCGGAGACCGCCTGCATCAGCTGCGCGTGGGTCAGCACCTTGCCGGCATGCAGCACCAGGACCCGCAGGAAATCGTACTCGCGCGGCGTCAGCTTCACCTCGGCGTCGTCGACCTTCACGATCCGCCGCACGAGGTCGACGCTGAGTCCGTCCACCCGGAAGACCGGGCGCTCGCCTCGGGCGGCGAGCTGGTGGCGCAGGGCCGCGCGCAGGCGCGCCAGGAGTTCAGCCATGCCGAAGGGCTTGGTGACGTAGTCGTCGGCGCCGAGATCGAGCGCCTCGACCTTGCCGCCCTCGTCTTCGCGGCTCGACAGCACCACCACCGGCAGACCGGGATGGCTCGCCCGGATCGCGCGCAGCAGGTCGTGCCCGCGCATGTCCGGCAGCCCGAGGTCGAGGATGATCAGGTCCGGGCTCTGGCGCCCGAGCACCTCCAGGGCCGTGGCGGCGTTCGGGGCTTCCAGGATGGCGTAGCCCTGCGTGGCCAGCCCCATGCGCAGCAGCTTGCGGATCGGCGGCTCGTCGTCGATGACCAGGATGGTCGGGCTCATGCGGCGATGTCCTTCGGCGCGGTCTGGGCCGGGACCGGGAGGGTCACGGTGAAGACGGCCCCGCTCCGGTCGCGCCGGTTGGCGGCCGTGACCGTGCCGCCCATCGCCTCGACGAAGCCGCGCGAGATGGCGAGGCCGAGCCCCGTTCCGGCGCGGACCCGGTCGCTCTTGCGCACCCGGTAGAACTTGTCGAACACCCGCTCGACATCCGCCTCGGGCAAGCCGTAGCCCTCGTCCAGCACCTCGATGCGCACCCGGCCCTCGTCCTGGCCGGCGCGCACGGTCACGGTGGACCCCTCGGGCGCGTATTTGGCGGCGTTGTCCAGGAGATTGACGAGGACCTGCTCGAACAGGACGGGATCGAGGCGCAGCGTCGGCAGGTCGGGCTGGACCTCGACCGCGGTCCGGTGGCCGGCCAGCACCGTCTCGACGCGCCGCAGCGCCGTGTCGACGCTCTCGGCGACGTCCTGGGCCGAGAGGTTCGGCGTCACCGCGCCCGCCTCCAGCCGCGTCATGTCGAGGAGGTTGGCGATGAAGCGGTTGAGGCGCTCCGACTCCTCGATGATGGTCGCCAGCAGGTCCGCCTTGGCCTCGGCCGGCAGCGCCGCGTCGAGGTCCCGCAGGGTGCTGGCCGCCCCGAGCACGGAGGCCAACGGCGTCCTGAGGTCGTGGCTGATCGAGGTCAGGAGCGCGCGGGCGAGGCGGTCGGTCTCGGCCGCCCGCTCGGCCCGGTCGAGGTCCTCGACGAGGCGCACCCGCTCGATGGCGAGCGCGCCCATGTCGGCGAGCGCGTCGAGGAGGCGCCGGCCTTCCGGGGTCAGGATCGGGCCGGTGCCGTCCGCGTCGAGGCCGATCACGCCGATGGTGCCGCGGCCGGTGCGCATCGGCAGGAACAGGCGCTTGGCGCCCGGCAGCGTGTCGGCCCCGCGGCCGGCCGGGCGGTCGTTGTCGATGGCCCATTGCGCCGCCGCGAGGTCGGCCTCGTCCAACATGTCCTCGGGCGGGTAGCCGGCCCGCACCGTCACCGCCGGCCCGTCCGGCAGCAGCAGCACGACGCGCACCTTCAGCATGGCGGCAACCTGGGCCGAGGTGGCCCAGAGCACGTCGTCGAGGGTGCCGCAACCCGCGAGCTTGCGCGAGAAGCCGAACAGGCGCTCGGTGGACCTAGCGCGTCCCTGCGCGACCACGGCGGTCAGGCGGGCGCGCGCGGCGAGGTTCGAGACCAGCGCGGCCACCAGCGTGAAGAGCAGGAAGGCTGCAACGTTGGTCGGGTCGGCGATCGTGAAGGTGTAGACCGGCGGCAGGAAGAAGAAGTTGTAGGACAGCGAGGCCGCCACCACGGCGGCGAGGGATGGTCCCAGGCCCCAGCGCACGGCGACCGCCACCACCGCGGTCAGCAGCATGAGGTCGGCGTTCTCGACGCCCGTATAGGGCTGCGCCAGGATGGCCGCGCCGAGCCCGACGCCTGTGACGAGCAGCGCCAGGACGTAAGATCGGGCATCGAACGCCGCGGGCGGCGCGACCGTGGCCACCGTCCGGCGGGACGGCGTCTCCGCCGGCGCGGCCTCGCCGGGCACCACGTGCACGCTGATGTTGCCGCTGCGGCGGACGAGGTCGTGCACCACGGAGCCGTTGACGAGCTCGAAGGCCCAAGACCTCGTCGCCTTGCCGACCACGATGTGGTTCACGTTGGCGGAGTGCGCGTAGGCCAGGATGTCATCGGCCACGCGCCGCCCGCCTGGAAGGGTCACCGCGTCGCCGCCGAGCCGGTCGGCGAGACGCAGCGCCTCGGCGATCCGGTCGCGCTCCGCCTCGTTCAGGGACGCCGCGCGGGCGCCCTCGATGGAGAGCGCCGTCCAGGGCGCGTGCAGGCGGTCGGCGAGCCGCTTGGCGTAGCGCACGAGGCCCGCCGAGCGCGGGTCCTCGCTCACGCAGACCAGCACCCGCTCGCCGGCCGCCCAGGGGCCGGCGATGGCGTTCGCCCGCATGTGGCTGAGGAGTTCGTCGTCGACCCGGTCGGCGGTGCGCCGGAGCGCCAGCTCGCGCAGGGCCGTGAGGTTGCCGCGGGAGAAGTAGTGCTTGAGCGCCCGTTCGGCGTTCGTCGGCACGTAGACCTTGCCGGCCTTCAGGCGCTCGATCAGGTCGTCCGGGTTGAGGTCGACTACCTCGATGTCGTCGGCCCGGTCGAGGATGCCGTCCGGCACGGTCTCGCGCACCCGGATGCGGGTGATGGAGGCGACGACGTCGTTGAGGCTCTCGACGTGCTGGATGTTCAGGGTGGTGAGGACGTCGATGCCGGCGTCGAGCAACTCCTCGACGTCCTGGTAGCGCTTCGGGTGCCGCGAGCCCGGCGCGTTGGTGTGGGCGAGCTCGTCCACCAGCGCGAGGGCCGGCCGGCGGGCGAGCAGCGCGTCGAGGTCCATCTCCTCCAGGACGGTGCCGTGGTAGGGCGCGGAGCGCCGGGGGATCACCTCGAAGCCGTCGAGCAGGGCTTGCGTCTCGGCGCGCCCATGGGTCTCGACCACCCCGACCACGACGTCGGTCCCGGCCCGCAGCCTGGCGCGCCCGACGGTCAGCATCTCGTAGGTCTTGCCGACGCCAGGCGCGGCGCCGAGGAAGACCTTGAGCCGGCCGCGCGTCCGCTCCTCCCGGCGCGCCGCCTGCAGCAGCGCATCGGGCGAGGGACGGGACAGGTCGCGGCCGGTCTCGGGCATGGTGGCGACTCAGCGCTTGGCGAGGTCATCCAGGGCGAGGTTGAGCGCCAGCACGTTGACGCGGGGCTCGCCCAGGAGGCCGAGGGTGCGCCCCTCGATCCGGGATGTCACCAGCTCGCGCAGCTTGTCCTCGGGCAGGTTGCGGGCCTTGGCGACGCGCGGCACCTGGAACAGGGCGGCCTCGGGCGAGATGTCCGGGTCGAGCCCCGAGCCGCTCGTGGTGACGAGGTCGACAGGGACCGGCTGGCCCGGGTTCTCGGCCCGCAGCGCGTCGAGGTCGCCCTTCACGCGCTCGGCGAGCGCCGCGCTCGTGGGCCCGAGGTTCGAGCCCATGGAGTTCGCGGCGTTGTAGGGCGCCGGCACGGTCTTGCTCGCGTCGGCCGGGTCGGGCCCGGTCGTGGCCGAAGGCCGGCCGTGGAAGTAGCCGGGGGCCGTGAAGCTCTGGCCGATCAGGCTGGAGCCGATGACCGTGCCGTCGCGCTCGACCAGGCTGCCGGCGGCCTTGGCGGGGAAGATGGCTCCCGCGATGCCAGTCACGGCCAGCGGATAGGCGAGGCCCGTGACCGCCGTCAGGGCGACAAGCAGAACGAAGGCGGGACGTAGCTGGTTCAACATGGAAGGTCTCCGAAGCCCGGGTCTCAGGCGAGGTGGAGGGCGGTGATGGCCATGTCGATGGCCTTGATGCCGAGGAAGGGCACCAGCACGCCGCCGAGGCCGTAGACGAGGAGGTTGCGCCGCAGCAGCGCGGCGGCGCCGACGGGCCGGTACGTCACGCCCTTCAGCGCGAGCGGGATCAGCGCGACGATGATCAGCGCGTTGAAGACGATCGCCGACAGGATCGCACTCCGCGGCGAGGCCAGCCCCATCACGTTGAGCGCCTGGAGCTGCGGGTAGAGGCCGAGGAACATCGCCGGAAGAATCGCGAAGTACTTCGCCACGTCGTTGGCGATGGAGAAGGTGGTCAGCGCGCCGCGCGTCATCAGCAGCTGCTTGCCGATGCCGACGATCTCAATGAGCTTGGTCGGGTCGGAATCGAGGTCGACCATGTTGCCGGCCTCCCGCGCGGCCACTGTGCCGGTGTTCATGGCGACGCCGACATCGGCCTGGGCCAGCGCCGGGGCGTCGTTGGTGCCGTCGCCGCACATCGCCACGAGCTTGCCCTCGGCCTGCTCGCGGCGGATCAGCGCGAGCTTGTCCTCGGGCCTGGCCTGGGCCAGGAAATCGTCAACGCCGGCCTCCGCGGCGATCGCCGCCGCCGTCATGGGGTTGTCGCCCGTGATCATCACGGTGCGGATGCCCATGCGGCGCAGCTCCGCGAAGCGCTCGGCGATGCCGCCCTTCACGATGTCCTTGAGGGTGACGACGCCGAGGAGCTTGCCGTCGCGGGCGACCGCGAGCGGCGTGCCGCCGGCCTTGGCGATCTCCTCGGCGATGGCGCGGATCTCGGCCGCGGCCTCCGGCTCGACTGCCGGACGGTAGGCGAGCGCCGCGCTGGAGCCTCGGGTGGCCAGCGGCTGCCCGGAGAGCGAGGCGATGACCGCGTCGACGGCGCCCTTGCGGATGGAGGACCCCTCGAGGTCGACGCCCGACATGCGCGACTGCGCCGTGAAGGGTACGAAGCTCGCGTGCAGGCTCGCCATGTCGCGGGCGCGGATGCCGAACGTCTCCTTGGCCAGCACCACGATGGAGCGGCCCTCCGGCGTCTCGTCGGCCAGCGAGGCGAGCTGCGCGGCATCGGCCAGGTCCTGCTCGGAGACGCCGCGGACGGGACGGAAGGCGGTGGCCTGCCGGTTGCCGAGCGTGATGGTCCCGGTCTTGTCGAGGAGCAGCGTGTCCACGTCGCCCGCCGCCTCGACCGCGCGGCCCGACATGGCGAGCACGTTGAAGCGCACGAGCCGGTCCATGCCGGCGATGCCGATCGCGGACAGAAGGGCGCCGATGGTGGTGGGGATCAGCGTGACGAAGAGCGCCACAAGCACGATGACCGGGATGGAGCCGCCGGCGTAGCTCGCGAAGCTCGGGATCGAAGCCACCGCGAAGACGAACACGATCGTCAGGCCCGCCAGCAGGATGTTGAGCGCGATCTCGTTCGGTGTTTTCTGCCGGGCGGCCCCCTCGACGAGCGCGATCATGCGGTCGACGAAGGTCGAGCCGGCCGCGGCCGTGATGCGCACCCTGATCGCATCCGAGAGCACCTGCGTACCGCCGGTGACCGCCGAGCGGTCGCCGCCCGACTCGCGGATGACCGGGGCGGACTCGCCGGTGATGGCGGCCTCGTTGACCGAGGCGACGCCCTCGACCACCTCGCCGTCGGAGGGGATGAGATCGCCGGCCTCCACAAGGACGATGTCGCCGACCTTGAGCGAGGTCCCGGCGACCGTCTCGTAGGTGCGGCCACGGCCGGTGAGGCGCTTGGCCGTCATCTCGGTGCGGGTGCGGCGGAGCGAGTCGGCCTGGGCCTTGCCGCGGCCTTCGGCGAGGGCTTCAGCGAAGTTGGCGAAGATCAGGGTGAACCAGAGCCAGAGGATGATCTGGCCGGAGAAGAACAGGGCGCTGCCCCCGGTGACGAGGTCGCGGAGGAACAGCACGGTGGTGAGCGCGGCCACGACCTCGACCACGAACATGACCGGGTTGCGGATCATGGCGCGGGGGTCGAGCTTCCTGACGGAGCCGAGGAGCGCGGGCCCGACCAGGGCGGCGCTGAACAGGGATGCATTCTTGCGGGACATGGGTTCGGGTGTCCGGAGAGGGCGGGGAGGCCCGGCGGCGCAGCGCCGGGCCTTGCCGTTCAGGGGGCGGTCGCGCCGGCGGCCAGGGTGAAGGCTGCCATCAGGGCGAAACCGCCGAGGAGCGCGACGCCGAGGAGCGCCAGCACGAGGTCCGAGGTGCGCAGGGGTTTGGCTTCGGCGCCGTGGGCCCGGTGGTGCAGCGGCCGGTGCAGCATCAGGTGATGGCGCGGGATGCGACGGTTCGGGAGGGCGCGCGGCATCTCAGCCTCCCGTCGAGAAGGTCTGGCCCGCCGCCCCGGCGAAGTGTTCGACCACCGGCCCGAGCGCCAACGAGGGGAAGAAGGTCAGGCCGCCGATGATCAGCACCACGCCGACGAGCAGGCCGACGAAGAGGCCGCCGTGGGTCGGGAAGGTGCCGGCGGACGCCGGGACCCGCTTCTTGGCGGCGAGCGAGCCGGCGATGGCGAGAACCGGGATCTTCACGAAGAACCGACCCACCAGCATGCCGACGGCGAGCGTCGTGTTGTAGAACAGGGTGTTGGCCGTGAGGCCGCCGAAGGCCGAGCCGTTGTTGGCCGCCGCCGAGGTGTAGGCGTAGAGGATCTCCGAGAAGCCGTGCGGGCCGGCATTGGCGGGCCCGGCGAGCCCGGCCGGCACTACCGTGGCGAGCGCCGTGAAGCCCAGCATCATCAAGGGCAGGCAGAGGATGCCGAGCATGGCCATCTTCACCTCGCGCGCCTCGATCTTCTTGCCGAGATACTCGGGCGTGCGGCCGACCATCAGGCCGGCCACGAAGATCGCCACCACGACGAAGACCAGCATGCCGTAGAGGCCGGCGCCGACGCCGCCGATGATAACCTCGCCGAGCTGCATGTTGAGGAGCGGCACGAGGCCGCCGAGCGCGGTGAAGCTGTCATGCAGGGCGTTGACCGCGCCGCAGGAGGCGGCGGTGGTGATGACCGCGAACAGCGCCGAGGCCGCGATGCCGACACGGACCTCCTTGCCCTCCATGTTGCCGCCGGTGAGGCCGAGGTTCGTGAGGACGCCGTGGGCACTCGCCTCGGCCCAGTAGGTAATGGCGACGCCGACGACGAAGAGCAGGCCCATGGCGGCCAGGATCGCCCAACCCTGGCGCTCGTCCCCGACCATGCGGCCGAACACGTTTGTCAGCGCCGCGCCGATCACGAAGATCGACAGCATCTGCAGGAAGTTCGACAGCGCCGTCGGGTTCTCGAACGGGTGCGCGGCGTTGGCGTTGAAGAAGCCGCCGCCGTTGGTGCCGAGCATCTTGATGGCGACCTGGCTCGCCACGGGCCCGACCGCGATGGTCTGCTTCGCTCCCTCGAGTGTGGTCGCCTCGACGTAGGCGCCGAGGGTCTGCGGCATGCCCTGGGAGACCAGGAACAGCGCGTAGACGACGCAGATCGGCAGCAGCACGTAGAGCGTCGCCCGGGTCATATCGACCCAGAACGAGCCGAGCGTCCTCGTCGAGGCACGTGCGAAGCCGCGGATCAGCGCGACGGCGACCGCGATGCCGGAGGCGGCCGACACGAAGTTCTGGTGCGTCAGGCCCAGCATCTGGCTGAGGTACGACAGCGTGGTCTCGCCGCCGTAGGACTGCCAGTTGGTGTTGGTGACGAAGCTCGTCGACGTATTGAAGGCGAGGTCCGGGGCCACCGCGGCTTGGTCGGCCGGGTTGAGCGGCAGCACCGCCTGCAGCCGCAGAATGGCGTAGAGCAGGACGAAGCCGGCGACGTTGAAGATGATCATTGCGCCCGCGTATCCGAGCCAGGTCTGCTCCTGGCGGGCGTCGACGCCGGACACGCGGTAGAGCCCGCGCTCGACGGGCACGAGCACGGGGGACAGGAGGGTGCGCTCGCCGTTGAAGACTCGGGTCATGTAGGCCCCGAGCGGCTTCACGAGCACGAGGACGACCGCGCAGTACAGCGCGATCTGAATCCAGCCATTGGGTGTCATGGAGGTCAGTCCTGCGAGCCGCTCAGAACCGCTCGGGGCGGACGAGGGCATAGGTGAGGTAGACGAGGAGCCCGGCGGTCACGAGGGCGCCGAGGGCGAGGTCGAGGGTCATGGCGGGTTGCCTCAGAGGCGCTCGCAGAGCGCGGCGTAGCCGGCGGCCAGCCCGAAGAAGGCGAGGCCGCCGAGCAGGAAGACGATGTCGAGCATGGTGCGTCCGTGTCCGTTCGGCCCGTCGGCCGCCCCGCGACCGACCTGGGCCGGCCCTGAATGTGGACGGGAACCGCGTTAGGGTTCGAGAGGGAAAGGAATGCGATCTTATAAGGATCGCATTAGGATTGGCCCGATTTCGGGTTCGCCACGCCGTTCGGGCGCGTCCCAGGCGGCCTGCAACGCCTGGCAAGCGCCGGGAGCATCGAGGAGCATGGCCGTGGGACAGGCGGCGCGCCACTGCCCGCGGTCGACCCGGATCACGCCCGTGTCCGCGCCCGCGAAGCCGCTATAGGGCACGCCGCAGGCGGGGCAGCGGCCGCCAACGCGTCGGAGCCTGGGACCGCGGACGTCCACATCGTTCGGCCCGCGGGCCGGCGGGGCGGACGGAAACCGTGGTGCGAAACTTGGCAGGCGAGGCCGCAGACCGAGGAGGGACCAAGCGCTCAAGATGCGGGCAGCAGGTCGAGGACGTTCAGGGCGAGAAGCGCAAGGGAGACGGCCGACCAAGAGCCGAGGCCGATGATCATCAAGGCGAAGACGCGGTCGGCCCTGCATTCGGCAGCGATGTGCCGGAAGACGATCATCTGGAAGCTCCACGCGGGCGAAGGCCCGGTGGCGCGAGAAGTCTTAGCTACCCCGTTAGGGAACAAGACGAAGGCGAGGCCTCCGGCATAGGTAAGTCATTAAGATCGGCGGCAGGGGCGACGTCTCGCTCACCAAACGGCCGGGATCAGCCGATGGCGAACCCCATGGGTGTAGTGCTCGTACCCGGCCAGATCCTTCCGCAGCACCGCTTCCTCGCCGAGCGTGCGAGCAACCAGCAGTGGCACCAGCACGACGAGCCAGGCAAGGCCCCAGAACGAGCCGAGGAGGAGTGGCGCTCCAAGCAGCATTAGTAGGGCGAAGCCGTACATCGGGTGGCGCACGTAAGCGTAGGGTCCCGCGTCGACGACGGTATGCCCGCGCTCGACCTGCACCCGTACCGTGGTGGCCGCGAAGGTGTTGGCGCCGAGCACCCAGACCCAGCCGGCGAAGGCGACCAGCAGGAGCGCCGTGCCGAGCAGCTGCGCCCAGAACGGCACGTGCGACCAGCCGAAGCGCTTGGCGTCCAGGGCCATGAAGGGCAGCCACAGCCAGAACGCGGCGGTCAGCAGGATGCCCAGGACCCGATCGCGGGGGGCCTGGTCGGCCGTGAAGGGCGAGCCCGTGCGCGCGGCCAGCAGCGCCGGATCGGCCCACGCCAGCCACAAGCCGATGCCTGCGCCGCAGCCGACGAACAGAGCGAGGAACCACCAGCCCTGCGGCCATGCGAGCGTGCCGGCCGGCACGAACAGTAGCAGGCCGAGCAGGCCGGTCCCGAGCAGCGAGCGCATGACGTTCCGCCGCAACGCGAGCCTCCATCAGCCCCCACGGCCGGCCTGATCATCACGCCGTTGCGCCGCAGCGCCCATTAGGTCGGCAGGCGCATCGATGACCGGCGCACGGCACGCCGCCATGGCGGCGCGAAGGACCTCGACGCACTCCTCCGCCTCGGCCAGGGTGAGCAGCCCGACGCGACGGAAGACCTTGCCGGAGCCAACGACAGCCACCACGCCGAAGCTCCCGTCCGGCAGATCGACGATGCTGTAGCACACCGGTCGGGTCACAGACCTTCGCTCCCGCGTTCCCGTTACTCGCTCAGGCCGTCAGGCGCCGTGTTTTGGCCGCAACAAGTTCCCGGTAGCGGGCGACGACCTGTTCGTGCGTGCCGCCGGCAAGCAGCGTGTTGCCGGCCCCCATGTCGGCCACGACCTTCTCGCCGACCATCGAGATCATCTCCGCCTGAGCCTCCGCCCCGCTTCAGGCGATCCACACCAGCCGCAACTCGATGACCCTCTGCGCCTCGACGGCGAGCAGGAACGCGGCACGGAAGGGGTTTGGCATGGAGGCTCCAGTTAGGGCTTGCGTGCCGTAACGCCGGAGCGCGGCCCAGTTGCCCGTGAACGGTTACTCAGGACGGCGGCAAGCCATGCCGTCCGGCGCGGTGGACCCGGATCATGCCGTTGTCTCGTTCGATGGCGCGATCAGGGGAAGACCATACGCTTCGGCTCGCGCGAACGTTCTCGACCTCTCGCCCGTTCTAGGCCCGAACCCAGAGCGACCTCGGGTCGCGCACGGAGGAAGCCGTAGATGTCTGCACCTGCAACGACCGGGTTCCCGACGTCGCAGACGCCGCTGCCGGCCGATGCGGGCCATGGCTCGAAAACGTCGTTCTGGGCGCTGACCCTCGGCTCGGTCGGCGTCGTCTACGGCGACATCGGCACGAGCCCGCTCTACGCGCTGAAGGAGTCCCTGCACGCGGCCTCCGGCGGACACGGCCCCACCCGCGAGATGGTGTTCGGCGTCGTCTCGCTGATCCTCTGGGCGCTCATCCTGATCGTCACGCTGAAATACGTGCTCATCGTGATGCGGGCCGACAACGACGGCGAGGGCGGCACGCCGTCGCTGGTGGCGCTCGCCCAGCGGGCGCTGGGCCGGACCGGCGGTCCGGTGATCGTGCTCGGCATGGTCGGCGTCGCCCTGTTCTACGGCGACGCAATCATCACGCCGGCGATCTCGGTGCTCTCGGCGGTCGAGGGGCTGAAGCTCGTCACCCCGGCCTTCGAGCCCTATGTCGTGCCCCTCGGCCTCGCGATCCTGATCGGCCTGTTCGCGGTCCAGAGCCACGGCACGGCGCGGGTCGCGACCTTCTTCGGGCCGATCACGGCGCTCTGGTTCCTCGTCATGGCGCTCGGCGGCGTCAGCCACCTTGCTGAAGACCCGAGCATCGTCGGCGCGTTCAACCCGGCTCACGGCATCAGCTTCCTACTCGGCCACGGCACGGCCGGGCTCCTGGCGCTCGGCGCCGTGTTCCTGGCCGTGACCGGGGCCGAGGCGCTCTACGCCGACATGGGCCATTTCGGCCGCGGGCCGATCCGGACGGCGTGGTTCGGACTCGTGCTGCCGGCGCTCGCCCTCAACTACCTGGGCCAGGGCGCGATGCTGCTCGCCCATCCCGAGCGGATCGAGAACCCGTTCTTCCTGCTCTACCCGTCCTGGGCGCTGCTGCCGATGGTGCTGCTCGCCACCGTGGCGACCGTGATCGCGAGCCAGGCCGTGATCACCGGCACCTTCTCGATCACCCAACAGGCCATGCAGCTCGGGTTGCTGCCGCGCATGCGCGTGCAGCGCACGTCCGAGACCGAGAAGGGGCAGATCTACATCCCGCGCGTGAACTGGTGGCTGCTCGTCGCGGTCGTGTTCTTGGTAGTGCTGTTCAAGTCGTCGAGTGCGCTGGCGGCCGCCTACGGCATCGCGGTGACCGGAGACATGGTCATCACCGCCTGCCTGATCTTCATCGTGGCCTGGCGGTTCTGGCGCTGGTCACCTGTCCTGGCGGCCCTCGTCATCGCGCCCTTCCTCCTGATCGAGCTGGTGTTCCTGTCGGCCAACGCCCTCAAGCTGCTCCACGGCGGCTGGGTGCCCCTGACGATCGGGGCTGGGCTCGTCACAGCCATGCGGACCTGGCGGACGGGCTCGCGCCTCATCGCCGAGGAAATCCATCGTCGGCGCGTGCCGCTCTCCGAGTTCACCCGCATGGCCGAGAGCGGCTCGATCCGGCAAGTGCCCGGAACGGCCGCGTTCCTGACCGGCACGCCCGGCGACACACCCGGGGCGCTCCTACACAACGTGAAGCACAACCGCGTGCTGCACGCCCACAACATGATCGTGCATGTGGTCACGGAGGACCTGCCGCGCGTGACTGAGACGGAGCGCGTTAGGGTCAGGAGACTGTCGGACGTCTTCTCCTGCGCGACGGTGCATTTCGGCTTCATGGAGCTGCCCGACCTGCCCCGCGCCCTCGCCGCCGCCGGGCTCGACACCGGCAACCTGTCCTACTTCCTCACGCGGCGGGTGCTGGTGGCCTCGCCAGAGACCGGCATGCCGGTCTGGCAGGACCGCCTCTACATCGCGCTCGCCCGGACCGCGACCGACGCGTCCCGCTACTTCCGCATACCCGTGGACCGGGCCGTGGAGATCGGTGCGCAGATCAAGATCTAGAGGCGGCAAAGCAGCCAGGTTTTACCTAGGCCGCAATGAGCGTCCGCTTCTGCGGTCCAAGTGCCGAGAGCGGACAGGCCGCTCTCGGCCAATGATTGCCGTTCCGATTTGCGCCCATTGCCGCCATCCGGTGGCCTCAGCCGAGATCTCTGAAGCAGACATCGTCTGAGCCCTGGTCAGAGGTAAGGGTTGCGCCACGAGCGGACTTTCGGTCAGGCCAATTTCAACGGCCGATGTGTGCTTTAAAGCGGACCCTCGCGGATTGGGCGTTATGGAAAGAACGTCGGGCCGATCAGCCAAGCAGGAGCTTGCCGAGGGCTCGCACCAGCTCGGTGTCGAGGATCGACTTCTCCAGCCTCGGGCGTGAGCGGTAGTCGGAGCGGTCCACAATCTGGCTCTCGCCCGTGGCAAACTGGTACGGCACGTCCCGTTCTCTCAATCGGTCCGCAACCGTGTAGACCGCCTCGCCCCTGAGGTTCACATCGAGCACCGCCGCATCGAGCGAAGCCGCCTCGATCAGCGCGAGCGCCTGCTCGGCATCCGGCACCGGCCCGGCCACCTCGGCACCAACCTCCTGTAGGCTGGACTGCATGTCCATGGCGATGACGTACTCGTCCTCGACCACGAGCACACGCCGGCCGGCAAGCGAGGTCGGACGATCAGCCATGTGGACTCTCTGGGCCACGCTGCAGAGCCTTGAAGCCTATCGGCTCCGGCACGGCCGCGCGTTACCGTGGGTTAGGCGAGTGGCATCTCGATCCGGCAGCGCACGCCGTCCGTGCCCAGCGCGTACTCGGTCCGGGCTTGCAGCGCGTAGGCGAGCGCTTGCTCGATCAGCTCTCGGCCGAAGCCGCGCCGGGGCACCTTCTCCGGCTGCACGTCCACGCCGCTCTCGATCCAGTTCAGGGCCAAGTGCCCGTCACCGTCCTGGTCTCGGGTCCGCTCCCAGGTGACGGAGAGCTGGCCCGTCTCGCTCTTCAGTGCGCCGTACTTGACGGCGTTGGTGGCCAGCTCGTGCAGGGCAAGCGCGAAGTTCTGCATCTGTTGGGAGGTCAGCAGCACCTTCGGTCCAGAGACAGTGATGCGGGGTAGAGTGCCGTCAGCATGGGCAGCGAGTTCCGCGTCCACGAGGGCGCCTACCTCGACGGTGTCGCTGCCGGACTGGCTGAGCAGGGCTTGAGCCCGGCTGAGCGCCTTCAGCCGCGTGGTGAAGCTCTCGACCGGCGCACCCTGGCCGACGGTGCGGTTGGCCAACGAGGTGACCACGGCGAGCAGGTTGCGCGAGCGGTGCTGCAACTCCTTGACCAGCACGTCCTGGCGCTCAGCCGCCGTCTTCTCCTCGGTGATGTCCCGGCCGACACCGCCAATCCAGCAGACCTTTCCACTCGCATCGCGCATCGGAAAGTCGGTATCGCGCAGCCAGCGCACCGCGCTGTCGCAGGCCCACCGGATGCGGTACTCAAAGGAGGCACGCTCGCCCGCCCGCACGCGCTGGATGCTATCGAGGACGCGCTGGCGGTCCTCGGGCACGACCAGATCGAGCCAGCCCGTCAGGTTGTCGCCCTGCAGCGCCGCCTCGCGGTCGAGCCCGTAGATCTGCTCGAAGGCCGGGGTGAGGTAGACCCACTGCAGGGTCTCGGCATCGCGGATCCAGAGAACGTCGGAAGAGGCCTCGCCGAACTGCCGCAGTCGCTCCTCGCCCGCCCGCAAGGCGTTCTCGGCCCGTGCGCGCTCCTCGGTCTCCTGGTGGCGGGAGATGATGATCGCCGCGGTCTGGGTCAAGGCAGCAGCTAGCTCACGGTCGAGCGGCGTCGGTTCGCGCGGCTCCCGGAAGTACATCGCGAAGGTGCCGACGAACCGTCCCGAGACCGTCTCGATGGGGAAGGACCAGCAGCCGCGGAAATCGAACTGCTTCGCCATCCAGAGCCATGGCTCCCATCGCGGCTCCTCCTGCACGTCGGTCGTGACGATGGGCTCTCCCCTCGCGACCGCCAGACCGCACGACAGCGACGCGGGTGAGATCTCGAAGTTGTTCACGCATTGCGCATACTCGTCGGGCATGCCGACCACGTGCCGGAGCGTCTTGCCTTCAGCATCGGCGATGTAGAAGGCGCATCTGCGCGCGCTCTCCGCTGCTCGATGGCGGTGCGGATGAGGTAGGCCAGCGAGGCTTCCAGCGGCGCCCCGTTCATGGCCGCCTGGAACGCCTCCTTCTGCCCGGCAAGCCAAGCTTCGCTCCGGCGCAGCGCTCCTTCCGTCCGCTGAAGGGTGCTGAGCGCCTCCCGCAACTGGGGGCTGCTCTTTGCCTCCTCGGCCTCGGTCGCATCGAGCAGAAGGCGGGCAAGCTCAGGATGCCGCTCCATGCAGGCGAGCATGTCGGACTCATAGGCCAGCTCGGGATGGGTCTCGGTCCAGAAGTGAGCCGTGCGCACGAACGCGAGAAAAGCCGTCAGCAGCTCGAAATGCCTCTCGCCGGCGGCCCTGCGCACAGCCTCACGCGCATGGGCCGAGTGCTGCGGCACCAGGAAGATCACGGTCAATGCGTCAAACAGATCGGCCTCGGCCTGGGTTTCAGGCGAGGGCAGATCGCCCGGCCGTGCATGAGCCGCAAGCCGTGTGAAGACCTGATCGAGCGCGGCGACATCCGGCACCGGCCTGCGGAGCAGCGTTAGAGCCTGTTCGAGCGTGTGCGGCGTGGCGGCCGGGTCGCCGGCCGGGCGACCCTCACCGAGCAGGAAGCCGACATGGCGCACGATGCAGTAGCGCACCTCACAGAAGCGGGAGAGGTGGACGAACAGGCGCTCCTTGAAGAGGGAAGGCAGCGGATTGTCGAGATAGCCGGATTTGGCGAAGGCCCACAGCTCCTCGATCAGACCCGCGGCAGCGGGCGCGGAGCAGAAGAAGTTGGGCAGGACACCGAAGCGGCCTGCCACTTCGTTGGCGAACCTGTTGGTCACCTGATCTGTTTCGTCCGAGCCCATGCGCGGTTCCTCGGCTTGGCTGATCCGGCGGAGCGGTCTGGACCGGACGGCGGCATTGCTTCCAGGATGCTCGATACGCGGCAGATATCCCTGTCTCGTGTTAACCAGCGCGCGGCAGCTTCGGGCGTTCCAATAGGGCTTGCCCCAATGGACCGTTCCAGAGCCGTTCCGCATGCGTCGGGGTTGGGGCTTTGGAACAAGACCGGCGAGACGTCTTAGACGTGAGTGGAACAGGGCGGGGTTGCCAGCCACGTTTTCTCAGGCTCGCGCACTCAGCCACGGATCGGGCAAATGACCCGTCCAAAAACGACGGGAAACCAACCATGCACGCCGATTGCGTCCGGCCCGGCGCCCGAGCCCCTCGGCTGTCCGTGTCAGGAAACCCTGTTGGGAAATCAATTGTCCGCAATACGCTCGCGACCGGACATTCCTCACACCCGCCGTGAAGGACTGCTTCGGGTCAGTTTAAGGCATGTACCTGAGCTGCGCTGAACGTCCGCTTCCCCATACCTTCCGCCCCGAAGCGGACCGGCCGCTTTCGGCCAAGCCCGGCCGGCACCTATGCGCCCATTCCGGTCGTACCCGCTATCGTCCGGCATACCGAATGCAGCCGCTGCAACTGCCCAGACTTTAGGGCCGGATTGCGCCATGAGCGGAAGTTAGGTCGTTCGGCTCACAGAGGCATGTATCCTGCTGGAAGCGGGCTTTCGCAGGTTGGGCGTTATGGTGCCTTTGGCTCGCGTAAGAGGCCTAGCCTGATCTGATGTCAATCGACGTCCGCGTCAGCGATTACCACCACCGCCGCCACCCTGGGGCACCCTGCGCGAAGGCTGCTCCGCATTACCGCCGGCAGCCGAGTCGGTCTGGCCAGTCGAGGCGCCTGTCGCCCCTGGCGCGACCGTGACGTTTGGAGCGTTCCCGGTCGTGCCCGGGGTTGGCGCGACCGTGGTCCCGGTAGTTCCCGGCACAGGGGATCTGGCGGGCTCCTGGGCGTAAGCCACACCCGCGATCCCCATGAGCGTCAGGCCGAGTGACGCGGCGAAGGCAATCGTCTTCGAGCGCATGGGGATGCTCCTTTCGGAAGTGGGTATTGGGCTAACGCCCTCACTCCAAAAGGGTTCGTCCCGGGCTGTTATGGAGTATTCCGCGCTCGGCTGGTGGGACCTCACGGCCCGGAGTAGCCGAGCGCCGCAGCCGCCTTGCGCAGCCGCACCATCGTGGCCGCATCGCGCGCCGCCAGTGTGCTCGCCGGGTCCAGCGACCGATCTGGGCTCACCGCGTCCTCGTTCTCGGACGGCTTGATCAGGATCGCACCCAGATTGCCGCTCGCAGTCAGCTTGGCGATGCGTGCCTCGTCAGTCTCCTGGCCCTTCGGCTTCGTCAGCAACTCCACCATCGTGACCACAGACTCGGCGAAGCCGGCGGTGCGCAGCTCGTTTGCGGTCAACGAGGTGTCCTCAATGACATCGTGCAGCCATGCTGCTTGCGTGATCTCATCGGACCTCACCGGCAGACCCGTGTCCGCGGCATGCTGGGCACGGCGCTCGACGGCGCACGCGACCCGCGCCAGACGGTCGAAGACAGGCTGCCCGGCTTGGTCCCCCTGTCCAACGTGGTGCAGGCGGGCAAAGGCTTTGGCATCGGCGCTCGTCATCCTGCTCGCCTCACGCCAAGTGCCAGACCAGACCCATGCCGCCGATGATCAGCACGAACAGCGCCGCAGCAAGGCCCAGCATCAGCCGCATGCGCGCTGGGCGTGGATCGCGCTCGGGCATGCGGCTCGTTTCCTCGTCTCAGTGGCTGTCGCGCCAGATGGCAGCCGCATCCTGGAAAGCAGCCCATCCTTGGGTGCGCGCCTCATGCTCGGTCGCCAGCGAGTAGCAGGATTGCCGCACGACATGTGCGTGATCCCGGATGAGCCAGCGGTAGCGGCTGGGGTCCTTCGTGCAGGGCTCCACCTGCAGGGTAAGGGGAGCCGACTGTTCGGCCGTCATCGTCGCCTCCTACTTGGCTGTCTTGTCCTCGGCGCTGGGCAGATCAGGAAACGGCATCCAGTGGGTGAAGGCGTCGGCCGGGTAGCTGTGCTGGCAGGAAGCGACGTGCCAGGGCCGGACGTCGCCGAAGCGCTTCGGGTCCCAGCGGATCACCGCGCGCCGATCCGGCTCGTGCCGGTCGATGGCGATGATCCACCGGCCGTCCTGCGGGGCCCGATCCATGGGCCTCCAACTGACCATGGCGCACTCCTGACGCCCCGTCGTGTTCGACCGTGAGGAACGCTCAAGGGCTCAAACCGTTCGGGCTGACTTCAGGCGCACCGTCTGCCCATGAGGCTCATGCCGGGCGCCGATGACGGTTGGTGTCCCATGGCCAGCATCGCCATCCTCACTGCCACGCCGAAGGGGCTTTCCCGCGTGCCGCTCACGGACCCATGGCCGCCTCGGTCGGCCCGCAGTCCCTATCGGCACGAGCTGCAGCTCCATGCCCTCGACCGGCTCGTCGAGTGTACCTGCCCACCACCTGTTCGGGGCCTGCCGCGCAACCTCTGCACCGCTCTGAGGCACCTGCGCTCGCACCACTTGGGTCAGGAGCAGGTGCATCACGGCTTTCACTGAAGAGCTTCATGGATCGAAGCGCTCGACGGTGCAGGGCACGTGAGGAGATGAGATCGCGGGTCAGGCGGCCTTGGCGGTCCTCAGGCTCAGGTAGCTGGCATCGAACTCGGCAAACGCCTTCAGCCGCTCCACATCGGGGATGGTCAGCGCGGACTTGCTCCAGACGATCAGGTCGCTCGCCCGTAACGCCTGCAGCACG
>NZ_JBAWTG010000048.1:0-38532 GCF_037106235.1 Methylobacterium nigriterrae
CGCGGCATTCAGGCCGAAGGTGAGGATGGCGGGGGCCGCGAGGCCCGAGGCAAGGATATGGCGTCGTGTCAGGGCCATGGCGTCTCTCTCCCGCAGCGCGCGATAGCTGCACCTTTGATTGTGCAGTGCAAATTTATACCGGGCGCGCTGTCTGGTATATAGAAAATGCTTTCTTGTATATTTTGTCAACCGTCTTGCATAATAGCGGCGATTATAAAATTCTCCGCCCCTGGGAGGGGACGCATATGAGCCAGGCCCAGCGTCTGAAGCAGGCGATCGAGGACGAGATCGTCGATGGCCGCCTCGCCATCGGATCGCGCCTCGACGAGGTGCAGCTCGCCGCGCGATTCGGGGTGTCGCGCACGCCGATTCGCGAAGCGCTGATTCAGCTCGCGATGACCGGCCTCGTCGAGGCGAAGCCGCGCAAGGGTGCGATCGTGAGCGCGCCGGAGCCGCAGCATCTCCTGGCGATGTTCGAGACGATGGCGGAGATCGAGGCCTCCTGCGGGCGTCTCGCCGCGCGCCGGCTGGTCCCGGAGGACGAGGCCGCCCTGAAGGAGGCGCTCGCCGCCTGCGCGGCGGCGGAGGCCGGCGACACCGAGGCCTATTACCAGGAGAACTACGTGTTTCACACCGTGGTGTACCGGGCCTGCCGCAACGCCTTCCTGTGCGAGCAGGCGCGCCAGCTCCACCGCCGCCTCGCCCCGTTCCGGCGCCTGCAGCTGCGCGCCCGCCAGCGCCTCACTCAGTCGCTCGCCGAGCATGCCGCCATCGTCGAGGCGATCGTCGCCGGCGACGAGACCCGCGCCTCCGACGTCCTGCGGGCCCACGTGCTGGTGCAGGGAGACCGCTTCTCCGATCTCGTGGCGAACATGCGCTCGATCAACGCGGCGGCGTGAGGGGCGCCGTCCCGACGGCCTGGCACCCTCCGACCACCTCATCCTGAGGTGCCGGAGCGAGGCCCGCTTCGCGGGCTTCCCGGGACGAGGTCGTCCGATCGACGATCGCAGCCTACCCCTCCGCCTCGCCGTAATTTGCCGCGATGACCTGCTTCTTGCCGCGGATATGCTCGCGCATCAGCAGCGCGAGGGCGCTGCCGTCGCGGGCGCGCAGGAGCCGGACCATGTCCTCGTGCTCGGAGACCGCCCGCTCCCACTGCTCGGCGGTCTGGTGGGCGCGGTAGCGGGAGCGCTGGATGCGGCCCGATAGGCTCGTGTAGATGCCCGACAGGGTGGCGTTGCGGCTCGCCGCCATGATGGCCTCGTGGATGGTGCGGTTGAGGCGGAAATACTCGGCCTCGTTCGCCTCCTTCCAGGCCGCGACCATCCGATCGTGGTCCTCCTCGATCGCGTCGATGTCCTCCTCGGTGATGGTGCGGCAGGCAAGGTCGGCCGCCGTCGCCTCGAGGCCCGCGATCACCTCCATCATCTCCTCGATCTCGCCCTGGGAGATCGAGGCCACCCGCGCCCCGCGGTTCGGCAGGAGCTCGAGAAGGCCCTCCGTCGCCAGGATCTTGATGGCTTCCCGCAGGGGCGTGCGCGAGATGCCGAAGCGCTCGGTGAGCTCGCCCTCGTTGATGCGGGTGCGGGGTTCCATCTCGCCGGACTGGATCAGCTCGCGCATCCGGTCCGCCACCTCGTCGTGAAGGTATCGCCGGCTGATGCCGAGGCCCGGATCGATTTTGTTCATGTCTCAACTATTTTTAGACGTCTTCGCCCGAACTCCAAGCTACGTTTAGGCTCCCGGCAAATCAGTGTCGAGAGATCAGGGCGCGATCGAGCACGCGGGCCACATGTTCCGCGTGGATTCCGAGCCCGTCCAGGATCTGGTGGCGGCAGCTCGTGCCGTCGGCCACCACGAGGTCGCCGGGGCCGGCCTCGCGCAGAGCCGGGAACAGGGACAGCTCCGCCATGGCGAGCGAGACGTCGATCGTGTCGGCGCCGTAGCCGAAGGCGCCGGCCATGCCGCAGCAGCTCGACTCGATCACCCGCAGGTCGAGGCCCGGAACGTGGCGCAGCACGGTCTCGACGGCGCCCATCACCCCGAACGACTTCTGGTGGCAATGCCCGTGCAGATGCGCGACCCGGCCGCCCTGGTCGGCCATCGGCAGCGCGATGCGCCCCGCCGCGAGATCGGCGGCGATGAGCTCCTCGAAGAGCAGGCTGCTCCTGGCGAGCATCGCCGTATCCTCGCCCGGCAGCAGGGCGGCGAACTCGTCCCGGAAGGTGAGGAGGCAGGAGGGTTCGAGCCCGACCACGCGGGCGCCCGCGCGGATGTAGGGGAGGAGGGTCTCCAGCGTGCGGCGCGCCTCGGCGCGGGCCCGCTCGGTCTGGCCGGAGGCGAGATAGGTGCGCCCGCAGCAGAGCGGCCGGCGGCCGCTCAGCGGGTAGACCCGGTGCAGCCGGTAGCCGGCCGCGACGAGCACCCGCTCGGCCGCCTCCAGGTTCTCCCGCTCGAAGGCGCGGTTGAAGGTGTCGCCGAACAGGATGACGTCGCGGAAGTCGCCCGTGACGTCCCCCGGATGCGCGGCCTCGCCGGTCTCGGCCCAGGGCCGGCGCCAGCGCGGCAGGGTGCGCCGGGCGGACAGCCCCGCGATCCGCTCGGAGAGCCGGGCGAGCGGGCGATAGCGGTCGCGCAGGTTGAGGAGCGGCGCGAGCCTCGCCGCGAGGCCGGCGTAGCGGGGCATCTCCGCCACCAGCCGCTCCTTCAGCGGCAGGCCGTGCTTGCCATGGTAATGGTGCAGGAACTCGATCTTCATCTTGGCCATGTCGACGCCGGTCGGGCATTCCCGGCGGCAGGCCTTGCAGGAGACGCAGAGATCGAGCGTCCGCTTCATCTCGGGGCTGGTGAACGCCTCCGGACCGAGCTGGCCCGAGATGGCGAGGCGCAGGGAGTTCGCCCGGCCGCGGGTGAGGTGCTGCTCGTCCCGCGTCGCCCGGTAGGAGGGGCACATGGCGCCACCCGCGAGCTTGCGGCAGGTGCCGTTGTTGTTGCACATCTCGACCGCGCCGCCGAAGCCGCCCCATTCCGACCAGTCGAGGGCGGTCGCCATGGGCTGGCTGACGGCGTAGCCCGGCGAAAAGCGCATCAGGGCGCGGTCGTCCATCCTCAGCGGCCGAACGATCTTGCCGGGGTTGAGGCGGTTCTGCGGGTCGAAGGAATCCTTCACCGCCTCGAAGGCGCGGGTGAGGCGGGCGCCGAACAGGGGCTCGACGTATTCCGAGCGCGAGATGCCGTCGCCGTGCTCGCCGGAATACGAGCCCTTGTAGCGGCGCACGAGCTCCGAGGTCTCCTCGGCGATGGCGCGCATCTTCGCGACGCCGTCCGCCTCCTTCAGGTTGAGGATCGGGCGCACGTGCAGGCAGCCGACGGAGGCGTGAGCGTACCACGTGCCCCGCGTGCCGTGCTTCGTGAACACCTCGGTGACGGCATCGGTGTAGTCGGCGAGATGCTCGAGCGGCACCGCGCAATCCTCGATGAAGGAGACGGGCTTGGCGTCGCCCTTCATCGACATCATGATGTTGAGGCAGGCCTCGCGCACCTCCCAGACCGGCTTCTGGCGGGCGGGCTCGGGCACCTCGACCACGGCGTTCGCGAAGCCGTGGTCGCCCATGCAGGCGTCGAGGCGCTTCAAGTCGCGCATCAGCGCGTCGCGATCGTCGCCCGCGAACTCGGCGAGAAGCAGGCAGTTCGGGCGGCCCCTGGTGATGTCGGCGAGCGTCGTGCGGAAGAGCGGGATGTCGGCGCCGAGCACCAGCACGTTGTTGTCGACGAGCTCGACCGCGACGGGGTTGAGATCGACGATCGCTTTCGTGGTCTCCATCGCCGCGCGGAAGGAGGGGAAGTGGCACACCCCCATCACGCGGTGCGTCGGCAGCCGCGAGAGCTTCAGGGTGACCGAGGTCGTCGCCGCGAGCGTCCCCTCCGAGCCGACGAGGAGGTGGGCGAGGTTCGGCCGCGCCTCGATCAGCGCATCGAGGTTGTAGCCGCCGACCCGCCGCTGCACCCGCGGGTACATGCGCAGGATCTCGGCGCGCTCGGATTCGGCGAGCGCCAGCATGCGCCGGGCGAGGGCGTCGGCGCGGGCGCTGCCCGTGGCGCCGCTCGCCGCGTTGCCGGTGAGCCCGAAGCCGAAGGGCTCGCCGTCGTGGAACAGGGCCTCCATCCCGAGCACGTTGTCGCTCATCTTGCCGAAGCGGAGCGAGCGGGCGCCGCAGGAATTGTTGCCGGCCATGCCGCCGATGGTGCAGCGGGTCGCGGTCGAGGGTTCGACGGGGAAGAACCAGCCGTCCGCCTTGACGCGCGTGTTCAGGCGCTCCAGCACCGTGCCGGGCTCGACCGTGACCGTGCCGCCTTCTGGATCGTAGGCGAGCATGCCGTTGAAGTGGCGCGAGCAATCGACCACGAGGCCGTGCCCGATCGGCTGCCCGTTCTGCGAGGTGCCGCCGCCCCGCAGGATCACCGGCACGTCGTGCTCGGCGGCGATCGTCAGCGTCGCCGCGATGTCGGCGGCGTTCCGGGGGAAGACGACGCCCGCCGGCGTGATCTGGTAGATCGAGGCGTCGGTGGCGTAGCGCCCGCGCGTGAAGGCGTCGAAGCGCACCTCGCCCTGCAGGGCCTCGGCCAGGCGCCGGGCCAGCCCCGAATCCTGCCGGGCCGCCGCCCTCCGGCTCGTCGCCGGCTCCACGCTCGCTGACATGGCGTCTCGTTCTCCCATCGACGTGATGCCTTCTTGCCATGAAATGTTTTTGTATTCAAAATTCATTCGTGCGGCGAGCGCTGCCTCCGGGCGGGACGCCTATAGATTCCCGGTGGAGCGGCCGAGATCCCGCCCCGATGACCCCGCCGCGAGACGAGATGGAACCGTGACGATCGATCTTTTCAGCGACACCCAGACGCGACCGACCGCCGGCATGCGCGAGGCGATGGCCCGCGCGGTGGTGGGCGACGAGCAGTCCGATTCCGACCCGACCACGCGCGCGCTCTGCGACCGCGTCGCCGCGCTGCTCGGCCAGGAGGACGGCGTGTTCATGCCCTCGGGCACGATGTGCAACCTGGTCTCGATCCTGGTGCAGACGCAGGCCGGCGACGAGATCATCGTTGACGACCAGTCCCACATCTACAACACGGAGGCTGCGGGCTCGGCGGCGATCGGGGGCGTCTCGGTGGCGCCGCTGCGGACGCCCGCCGGCATCTACAGCCCCGAGCAGTTCGAGGCCGCGATCCGCCCGCCCGCGCGGACCGCCCCGCGCTCGGCCCTGGTCTCGGTCGAGCAGACCACGAGCTTCAGCGGCGGCTCGGTCTGGGACCTCGCCGACATGCGCCGCATCCGCGATATCGCGCATGCGCGGGGCCTCAAGGCGCATATCGACGGCGCGCGCCTCCTCAACGCCGTCGTGGCCACCGGCATCCCGGCGGCCGAGTACGCGCAAGGGTTCGACAGCGTCTGGCTCGACCTCAGCAAGGGGCTCGGCTGCCCCGTGGGGGCGGTCCTGTGCGGCATGAAGGACTTCGTGACCGAGGCCTGGCGCTGGAAGTACCGGCTCGGCGGCGCGATGCGCCAATCCGGCGTGATCGCGGCGGCCGGGCTCTACGCGCTCGACCACCATATCGACCAGCTCGCCACCGACAACGCGAACCTGCGCCTCCTGCACACGGCGATCCGCGACCTGCCGGGCCTGGGCTTCCACCCCAATGCGGGGCAGTCGAACATCCTGTGCTTCTCGGTCGAGGGCCTCGGGATCCCGGCGGCGGCGTTCGCCGCGGCCTGCCTCGCCGAGGACGTGCGGGTGCGGGCGATCGGCGCCCACCAGATCCGCGCCACCACGCATCTCGACGTCGACCGGGCCGGCGTCGTCCGCGCCGCCGAGGTGATCCGCGCGGTGGCAGAGCGCTGCGCGGCGCGGCGCTGAGGCGGTTTGCGCGGCGCTGCCGCCGCGGCCTATCGTCGGGCACCGCCGTCGGGGAGGGATCATGCAGGCCTACCGCGCCCTGGAGCAGCGTTTCGCGCGCCTCGCCGCCCTGCAGGATGCCGCCGGCATCCTCGGCTGGGACGCCCAGACCCTGATGCCGGACGGGGCCGCGGAGGGCCGCGCCGAGCAGATCGCGGCGCTGAAGGGCCTCGCCCACGACCTCCTGACCGCGCCCGAGACCGCCGACGCCCTCGCTGCGGCGCAGGAGCCGGCGGCGCAGGAGGCGCTCGGGCCCTGGGAGCGGGCGAACCTGCGCGAGATGGCGCGCGCCCATCTCCACGCCACCGCCGTGCCGCGCGATCTCGTGGAGGCGAGCTCGCGTGCGGTCTCGCGGGCCGAGATGACCTGGCGGGAGGCCCGTCGCCGCGCGGACTTCGCGCTGCTCGCGCCGGACCTCGCCGCGGTGCTGCGGCTGCAGCGGGAGATCGGGCAGGCCAAGGGGGCGGCGCTCGGCCTCGCGCCCTACGACGCGCTCCTCGACGGCTTCGATCCCGGCCTGCGCCGGGACCGGATCGACCCGCTCTTCGCCGATCTGCGCGGCTGGCTCCCCGATCTCGTCGAGCGCGCCCGCGCCCGCCAGTCCGCCGAGCCCGCGCCGCTCCCCCTCGACGGCCCCTTCCCGGTCGCGCTGCAGCAGGAGGTCGGCCTCGCCGTGATGACGGCGGCGGGCTTCGACTTCGCGCGCGGGCGCCTCGACATCAGCCTGCACCCGTTCTGCGGGGGCGCCACCGACGACGTGCGCGTCACCACGCGCTACGACGAAGCCGACGTCACCCGCGCCCTGATGGGCGTGCTGCACGAGACCGGCCACGCCCTCTACGAGCAGGGCCGGCCGGCGCCGTGGCGCCACCAGCCGGTCGGCGCCGCCCGCGGCATGAGCCTGCACGAGAGCCAGTCGCTCATCGTCGAGATGCAGGCCTGCCGCACCCGCGAGTTCGCGGGCTTCCTCGCGCCTCTCCTGGCCCGGGCCTTCGGGCGCGACGGCGCCGCCTGGAGCGGGGAGAACCTCCACCGTCTCGTCACGCGGGTCGAGCCCGGCTTCATCCGGGTGGACGCGGACGAGGCCACCTATCCGGCCCACATCCTGCTGCGCTACGGCCTCGAGACGGCGATGATCGCGGGCGACCTCGCGGTGGCCGACCTGCCCGGCGCCTTCGACGACGGCCTGCGCGACCTCCTCGGCCTCGACGTGCCGGACGACCGGGTCGGCTGCCTGCAGGACATCCACTGGCCGGGCGGCGCCTGGGGCTACTTCCCGACCTACACGCTCGGCGCCATGGCGGCCGCGCAGCTCTTCCGGGCGGCCCGCGCCGCCGAACCTGGCCTGCTCGCCGCCCTTACGCGGGGCGACTTCACCCCGCTGCGCGACTGGCTGCGGAAGCATGTCCATGCCTTGGGCAGCTTTCTGGAGACGGACGAGCTTCTCGCGGCCGCGACCGGCACCCCCCTCGGCACCGAGGCCTTCCGGGCCCATCTCGAGGCGCGCTACGTCGACGCTCCCTGAGATTTCGCGCCGCGATCCTCCCGCGCACGAACCAGCCGGGCGATCTCGCGTTACGCCGGTGTTGCCAGGAGACGCCGATGTCCATGCCGAGACTGCTTGCCGCCGCCCTCATGCTCGGGGCGCTCGCCGCACCGGCCGCCGCTCAGGCCCCCGCCGAGACCGGGACCGGCGGCGGCCCGGCCTCGACCGTGACGGCGCCGAACACCTCCTCGGTCGGCCGCACCAAGCCGCCGGGCGCGGCCGCCGGGGCCGCGACGCCGGCCGATCGGGTCGAGCGCACGCCGCAGCAGAAGGAGGACGAGAAGATCCAGAAGGGCATCTGCATCGGCTGCGGCCCGAAATAGGCGCCGCTCGCGCTCAGGCGCGGGCGGCCGGCCGCCGGCCGCCGAGCGCGTGGTAGACCAGGACCGCCCCGAAGGTGGCGGTGCCGATGCCCCCGAGCGCGAAGGCGCCGAATTTCAGGGTGAGGTCGCCGGCGCCCATGACCACCGCGACGCCGACCGTGATCAGGTTACGGGCTTCCGAGAAATCGACCCGGTTCTCGACCCAGATCCGCCCCGCCGTCGCGGCGATCAGGCCGAACACGACGATCGACAGCCCGCCGATCACCGGCGTCGGGATCGTCAGGATCAGCGCCCCGAATTTCGGGCAGAGGCCGAACAGGATCGCGGTGAGCTCGGCCGCCGCGAAGACGAGGGTCGAGAAGATGCGCGTCATCGCCATCACGCCCATGTTCTCGGCATAGGTCGTCACCCCGGTGCCCCCCATCGCCCCCGACACCATGGTGGCGACCCCGTCGCCCAGGAAGGCGCGGGCGATCCAGGGATCGAGGTTTCGGCCCGTCATCGCGCCGATCGCCTTGATGTGCCCGAGGTTCTCGGCGACGAGCACCACGAAGACGGGCGCGATGAGCGAGATCGCCCCCGCCTCGAAGACCGGGGCGACGAAGTGCGGCAACCCGATCCAGGGCGCCGCCGCCACGCCCGCGAAGTCGACGGGCTTGGCGAGCCCCAGGCCGTTGGCCAGGGCCAGGTAGGCGAGCGTGGCCAGCCCCGCCCCGATCAGGATGGGCAGGCGCCGCGCGAGCCCCGGCGCGTAGACCGTCACGGCGGCGACGAGCGCCACCGTGAACAGGCCGAACCAGGTGTCCAGGGCCGAGCCCGACAGGATCCGGGTGGCGATCGGCGCGAGGTTGAGGCCGATCGCGGCGACGATCGCGCCGGTCACCACGGGTGGCATCAGCCGCTCGATCCAGGCATGGCCGGACAGGCCGATGACGAGGCCGACGAGCCCGTAGAGGGCGCCCGCCGCGACGATGCCGCCGAGCGCCACCGGGATGTTCGGGTTCGGCCCCGTGCCGGCATAGCCCGTCGCGGCGATCACCACGGCGACGAAGGCCGCCGAGGAGCCGAGATAGCTCGGCACACGCCCGCCCGTCGCCAGGAAGAAGATCAGCGTGCCGACGCCCGAGAAGAAGATCGCCACGTTCGGGTCGAATCCCATCAGGATCGGCAGCAGGGCGGCCGCGCCGAACATCGCCACCACGTGCTGGAACCCGAGCAGCACCGTCTGCCCGAGGGGCAGGCGCTCGTCCGGCAGTACGTCGCGGGCGCCGCTGTCCTTCGGGCGCCAGGTCGGGAAGTGGCTGCGTCGCTGGCTCATCGGAAAGCCGGATTGGCTGGAAGCCGTCCGCCATGCAAGCGGCGTGGCATCGTGCGGCGATCGTGCCCGCGTCCTGTGCCCCGGCAGCGCCGCGGGCGCGGCGTGCCGTCTCCCGCACGGGCCCGGCGGTTCACGGATCGCTGCCGGCGAAGACCTGACCGCCGCCGGATCGGGCGCACATCACCTCTCCCGTGCGGGAGAGGTCGAGTCCGCGTCAGCGGACCGGGTGAGGGGTGCGACCTTTCCGGAAAGACCTGATCCCTCACCCCAGCCCTCTCCCGCACGGGAGAGGGGGCCCGCGCGCGACCGAAGTGGTCCTGCGCCCTGCATCGATGTCTCATGTGAACCCGAGTCCGCAGGGGAGAGGGGAGCGGCGTCGGATCCGCCCGTCCCCGAGGCGCCTCACAGTTCCAGCACGTCCACGCCCTCGCCGAGCCGCGCGCGGGCGAGGTCGGCGACGTGGCGGTGGTGCGTGAACAGGATCGGCTGGATGGCGCCGCCCACCGCCGCCAGCGCCTCGAGCCCGTGGGCGGTGCGCGCGTCGTCGAAGGTGAGGAAGAGGTCGTCGCCGATGAAGGGGGCGGGCTCGGCGCGCGCTGCGTAATCCTCCAGGTAGGCGAGCCGGAGCGCGAGGTAGAGCTGGTCGCGCGTGCCCTCGCTCAGGCCCTCCACCTGGACGAGCCCGCCGCCGGCCCGCCGGCCGGCGAGGCGCGGCGCGTCGGCCTCGTCGTAATCCTGCACCAGCCCCGCAAAGGCGCTGCCGGTGAGCGCCGAGAACAGGGCGCCGGCCCGGGTCAGGAGCGGGTCCTGCTGCCCGGCCCGGTGGCGGCCGATGGCGGTGCCGAGGAGCAGGCCCGCGACCTTGAGCACGGCCCATTGCCGGGCGCTGGCCTGGATCTCGGCCTCGGCGGCCTTGCGCTGGGCGAGCGCCAGCTCGGCCCCGACGCCGCCCTCCAGCTCCGTGCGGCGGCGCTCGCCGCGGTCCCGGTCGGCGAAG
Source organism: Methylobacterium nigriterrae (assembly GCF_037106235.1). Taxonomy (NCBI): domain Bacteria; kingdom Pseudomonadati; phylum Pseudomonadota; class Alphaproteobacteria; order Hyphomicrobiales; family Methylobacteriaceae; genus Methylobacterium; species Methylobacterium nigriterrae. The sequence continues at coordinate 10,136 of NZ_JBAWTG010000048.1, forward strand.
GCGACCTTGCCGCGCTGGTCGAGATCCTCGTCGTCCATCGCGAGCTGGCTCAGCCGCGCCTCGATCTCGTCGGCCGAGACCGAGGCGAGCCCGGCCCGAAGCTCCGCCTCGCCGACGCCGTCGGCGGCCCGCGCCAGCTCCGCGCGCCGGGCGGCGAGCTCGGCCCGCAGGGCGCGGCGCGCCAGCAGGCGCCCTTCGAGCGCCGCCGGATCGGTGCCGGGTGGCGGGGCCGCATCCGGCGGCAGGCCGGCCAGATGGCCCGTCAGCGCCGAGCGCGCGGCCTCGGCCCCGCGGCACGCGGCCTCGTGCGCGAGCGCCGCCTGATCGCGGCGCCGCGCGAGATCCTGCCGGCGGGTCTCGCTGCGGCCGGCCTCCTGCAGGCGTCCGTGGAGGGCCTTCATGGCGGCGCTCGGCGGAAGCGGGCTCAGGTCGGGCGCGAGATCCGCGACGAGCCCGGCCGCCGCGGCGCGATACGTCTCCATGTCGCGCCGGATGCCGGTGATGCGGCGAAGATGGCTGTCGTGCTCGCGCAAGACCGTCGGGACCGTCCGCCAGGCGTCGAGCGCGCTCTCGGCCTCGTCGAGGCCCGCCTCCGGTCCCAGGCCGATGGCGGGGACGGCCTCGGCCCAGGCCTCGCGCCAGGCGTCCTGCCGCGCCGTCGCCCCGCCGAGGTCGGTCTCGATCCGGGCGATCTGCTCGGCGGTGGCGCGGGCCCGCGCCTGCGCCTCGCGCGTCGATTCCCAGGTGGCGGCGAGCGTCGCGACGCGGTCCTCGACGCGGGCCAGGATCAGCGCGACATCGAGCCCGTCGAGTTCGATCAGGCCCGCCGCGCGGCTGAGACCGAGGAGGGGGGGGCGGCAGGCCTCGATCCGCTCGACGATGCGGGCCTGCTCGATGCGCTGCGTCTCCAGGGCCTGATGGGCCTCCACCAGGGTCTCGACCTCGGTGAGCCACGCGGTCATCTCGGCGGGGGGCGCGGGCTCGATCTCGGCCGGCTCCCAGGCCCGGCGCCACGCCGCCCGGCCGGCGTCCAGGCGCTCCTCGATCTCGGCGAGGCTGGCCCGCGCGGCCTCGGCCTCCGCCTGCTCCGCCTCCAGGCGGGCGAGGTCCGCCGCCTGCTCGGCCACGCGGGCGGCATCCGCCACGAGGTCATCCGCGGCGCGGTCCGCGGCCGCCACGGCGCCCTCGAAGCGTGCCACCGCCTCCGGCCCGGCGGGTGCTCCCTCGCCGAGGACCGCCGCCCGCAAGGGCGAGAGGAGGTCGTCGCGCTCGGCCCGGAGCGCGGTGAGGTCGGCACGGGACGGGATCGGGCGGCCCGCCTCGCGGCGGCGCAGGCGCTCGCGCGTCTGCGCCACGGTCCGCGTCGCGGCCTCGCCGCGGTCGAGGGCGCGGTTGCGGTCGCGTTCCAGCGCCTCCATCTCGCGGCCGAAGCGGGCCACCGCCTCGTGGGAGGGGCGGCGCAGGCCGGCGAACCGCGCGAGGTCGGCCACCGGCGGCGAGAGGCGCGCCGCCTGCATCCGGATGAGCCCCGCCTCGCGCCGGATCGCCGCATCGAGCGCGTCGCGCCGGGCCGCGTCGTCGCGGACCGCCGAGAGGGTCTTCAGGTCGGCCCGCAGCGGCGCCGGGTCGAGCGGGGGCTCGTCGCCCGTCCGCGCCTGCACGACGCGGGCGTGCTCCGCGCGGCGCTGCGCCATCTCCCCGTTCATGCGGCCGAGCGCGGCGGCGAGATCCCGGCCTTCGCGGATCAGCCCCTCGATCCGGGTGCGGGCCGCATCCGTGGGTTGGCGAGCCCGCAGGGCGTCGGAATCGCCGAGCCCGATCCGCACCTTCAGCCGGTCGAGATCCTGCGCGAAGCCGTCCGCCTCGCCCTGCAGGCGCGGCAGGTCGATGCCGCCCTTGTCGAACCGGTCGATGCCGCGAAAGCCTTCCAGGATCTCCTCGGCCCGGGCGATCAGCCCGTCATCGGCCGGGATCTCGCCGAGATCGCGCCTGGCCTGGGTCAGGGCGGCCTCCGCCCGCGCCTGCGCCTCGGCGCCCTCGCGTAGCCCGGAGAGGCAGAGGCCGAGCCGGTCGGTCCAGGCTTCCGGCACCCCGGCGAGGTCGGGATCGGCCTCGGCCCGCTCCGCGAGGGCATCGATCTCCGCGATCAGCGGCGTCACCCGCTTGAGGCGCTGCAGCCGGGCCTGCTCGGCGGCGATCCGCGCCCGCTCGGCGCGGATCTCGTCGAGCGTCCGGGCCGCCGCCTCGATCTCGTCGTTGAGGTCGCGCCAATCGCCCGCCCGCAACTCGCTCTGGCGGATCGCCTTGCGGGCCTCGTCGTAGCGGTTCAGCGCCTGGTAGAAGCTGCGGTGCTGGGCGGCGCGCGGCATGAAGATGTTCGAGGCTTCCGCCTCCAGGCTCGCCTGCAGATGGGTGTAGCCGCGCAAGCCCGAGGCCGCCGCGAACAGGCTCGCGCCGACCTCGCCCTCGCTGTTCAGCATCTCGTGGCCGCCCGCCCGCAGGGACTGGGCGTCGAGGCCGAAGGCCCGGCAGAACACCTCGCGGGTGAGCCCACCGAGGAAGGGCGCGAGGGCGTCGTCCGGCAGGGGCGCGTCGCCCGCGTCGACGAGCGTGTTCCTGCTGCCCTTGCGGCGCCGGAAGACGAGGGACCGCCCGTCCGCCGCGGCGATCGCGGCGCCGACGCGCATCTGCGGCATGTCGTGCAGGAAAGCGTAGCGGGTGCGGGGCTCGATGCCGAACAGGAGGTCGGTGACGGCGGCGAGCGCCGAGCTCTTGCCCGCCTCGTTGGCGCCCAGCACCACGTGGAGCCGGGCCTCGGGCCGGAAGACGACGCGGCGATCCGTGAAGGGGCCGTAGCGCTCGAGGTCGAGGGAGAGGAGTCGCATCGGGCGCCGGCTCAGCAGGTCCGGCCGTGGAGCCGGCCGAGGATCACGGCCTCGGCCTCGGCGCAGAGCGCGTCGAGCTCGTCGGCGAGCTCGCCCTCCTCGCGCGCGAGCCCGCCGGGCATGCGGGCGCCGATCTCGGCGAGCGCGGCCCGGGCGCGGGCCCGGAACTCGGGATCGTGGTCGAGGGAGGCGAGCAGCGTCGCCGGGTCGATGGCGGGGGCGCCGAACGGGTCGGCCCGCTCCGGCAGCCGGGGCCGGCGGGTCTCGATCTTCAGGCGCTCCAGCCAGATGTCCTCGTGGACGCGCTGCGCCGCCGCCTGGATCTCGGCCGTCAGGCCCTCGCGGTCGGCGGCGAGCCGGTCGTGGGCCGGGCTCTCCCCGTGCAGGCGCACCCGCACCGCCAGGAGACGGCCCTGCGCCTCCGCGGCGAGGGCGCGGAAGGCCGCCTCGACCGCTTGCAGCGCCTCCCGCTCGTCCGCGGCGCCCGCGAGGTCGACCGCGAGCTGGTGGAAGCGGGCGTGGTCGACGATGAGCCGGCGCAGGGACCGGACCCGTCCATCCGCGACCTCGACCGCCACGGCGCCCTTCGCGCCGCATTCCCGGATCGAGCGGCCCTGGAGGTTTCCGGGGAAGACCACCCACGGGTCCCGGCAGAGCTCGGCATAGTCGTGGACGTGGCCGAGCGCCCAGTAATCGTAGCCGCGCCCCTGCAGGTCGGCGATCGAGCAGGGGGCGTAGGTCGCGTGCGCGGCGTGGCCGGTGCAGGAGGTGTGCAGCACCCCGATGTTGAACCAGCCCGGCACGGCCTCCGGGTAGGAGAGGGCGTAGTTCTCCTCGACCGCCCGGTTCGGGAAGCTGCGCCCGTGCAGCGCCACCCGCAGGTGCTCGAACCGGTGCGTGTCGGCCCGCGTCGTCGGGTAGGTCCGCACCGAGGCGGGCAGGGTGATCGCCTTGGTGATCACGCTCTCCGCATCGTGATTGCCCCGCACCAGGATCACCGGGATGCCGGCCCGGTCGAGCCGCGCGACCTGCCGGGCGAAGAACAGCCCGATCGTGTTGTCGGCCCAGTCGCCGTCGTAGACGTCGCCCGCGACGATCAGGAACGCGGCCCCGATCTCGATCGCCTGGCTGACAAGGTCCTCGAAGGCCCGCCGCCCGGCCGAGGCGAAGCGCCGGGCGATGTCGGCATCCTTGAGCGCGAGGCCCGCGAGCGGGGAGCCGAGATGCAGGTCGGCGGCGTGGATGAAGGTGAAATTGTTCATGAACTGTTCTGATCGGCGGAACGTGTTTCGCACGGATCGGGCGCGAGCGGAATGCCGTCGCGGCGGCTTGCACGGAACCCTCCACCGCAACCGCGATTCCTTGACTGGGCTTCCAGCCCAGCCTCGACAGACCCCGCCCGCGACGCTTAACCAGGGGGGGGATCCCACGTCCGGCACCCCCAGCGAGGCGCGAACTGGCCGCATGCCCGATCACCCGCACGTCCCGCCGCACGGTTTCCACGTCACCGGCGGCGCCCCGATCCGCGTCTCGGCCACCCAGCAGTCACGCTCGCGCAAGGTCGTCAGCTGGAACCTCCTGCGGCGCACCGGCGCCGCGGTGGCCGACATCGCCGCCCTGATCGAGCAGGAGCAGCCGGACCTGCTGCTGATGCAGGAAGCCACGCGCGACATCGCGGCCCTGCGCGCGCGCGTCGGCGGCGAGTATGCCTGGGCGCCCTTGCCGGGCCGGATCCACGGGCCCGCGATCTGGAGCCGACGCCCCTGGGCGAACCCGCCGACCGTCATCGCGCTGCCCTCGGGCGCTCTCTTCGACCGGGTCTGCCAGGTGCTGAACCTCGGCGATTTCGGGATCGCGAACGTCCATCTCTCCCACGGCCAGATGCTGAACCGGCGCCAGCTCCGCTGCCTTGAGCGCAACCTCCCGCCGCGCGCGGCCGTGCTCGGCGACTACAACATCGTCGGTCCGGCCCTGCTGCCCGGCTTTCGCGACGTCGGCCCCCGGCGCCCGACCCACAGCATGGTCGAGGTGTTGCCTCTTCGGCTCGATCGCTGCCTCGTGCGCGGCGTCCTGTGTCATGACCCGGCGGTGCTGCCGCGCGGGGCGTCGGACCACCGCCCCATCGTCGTCTACCTCACGCCCGCCACCGAGGAGGTGCGGCGCCCCGGGCGGACCGTCAAAGGTATGGTAGCAGCAGTCGGACGGCTGCGTCGCGCAGGCGGACGGCCGGTCCACGCGCCCTGAGATCGGCGCGGGTCAGGCGCGTCTCCATCTTGCCCTGCATGAAGCGGTCGAGCTCGCGGGCGAGGCCGGTGTCGTAGATCTCGACGTTCAGCTCGAAGTTCAGCCGGAAGCTGCGGGTGTCCCAGTTGGCGCTGCCGACGAAGCACCATTCCCCGTCGACCACGAGCGCCTTCGAGTGGTCGAAGGGCGGCTCATCGAGCCAGATGCGGACGCCGCTCTTCAGGAGCGTGTCGACATGCGCGCGCGTCGCCCAGTCGACGAAGCGATGGTCGCTCCGGCGCGGAATGATCACGTCGACGGTGACGCCGCGGATCGCGGCGAGGCAGAGGGCGTAGATGACGATCTCGCTCGGCAGGAAGTAGGGCGTGACAAGGCGAACGTTGCGGCGTGCGCAGGCCAGGGCCTCCAGAACGACGAACTCGATCTTCTCGACATCGGCGTCGGGCCCCGAGGTGACGACCCGGGCCGTGATGTCGCCGGCAGGCGCGAGCTGGGGGAACCAGCGCGCGCCATCGAGGTCCTCGCCCTTCACGAAGGTCCAGTCGCTGACGAAGGCCATCGTCAGCTGCTCGACGACGGGGCCGTCGAGGCGGAAATGCGTATCGCGGATCGGGCGCGGCGGTCCCAGCGCGACCCGATTCCCGTCCGAGATGTTGATGCCCCCCGTGAAGGCGACGCGGCCGTCGAGGATCAGGAGCTTCTTGTGGCTGCGCAGGTTCAGGAACGGCATCCGCCAGGGCAGGCCCGAATGCATGAACAGCCCGACCGGCACCCCGTCCCAGCGCAGCCGATCGTAAGCCGCCGGAAAGAAGTAGCCGCCGCCGATCCCGTCGATGAGCACGCGCACCTCGGCCCCGCGTGCCTGCGCGGCCGCGAGGGCGTGGCAGAAGGCGCCTCCGATCTTGTCGTCGCGGAAGATGTAGCTCGACAGCGCCACGCTGCGCTCGGCGGCCTCGATCGCCTCCAGCATCGCCGGATAGGCCTCGTCGCCGTTGCGGAACATCCGGATCGCGTTCCCCCCGAGCGCCGGGAGTTCGCTGATGCGCCGCACCGAGCCTTCGAGAGCCCGGAACGCCGGCGCGACGGAGGCTTCAGGGATGCGCGGCTCGCCCGGCTGAGGGGTCGGCCTCGGGCGCAGGCGGCGGGCGCGGCGGGAGACGCGGTTGATGCCGAACAGCAGGTACAGCCCGGTGCCGAAGATCGGCGACAGCCAGGCGAGCCCGATCCACCCGATGGCGACGCTGACCTCGCGCTTGCGCAGGAGGACGTGGACGGTGACGAACAGCGCGAGCGCGAGGCCGACGAGCGCCAGCACGTCCGCCCGCAGGGAGGCCGCGACATCCAGCCATCGATACACCGCGTGTTCCACTGCGCCCGCCCGGATCGGCCCCGGGGCTCATCCTTAGGGGAGGGGGCCCGGCCGGTGAACCGGGCGGAGGGCGGTTTTCCTGCCCGCAAAGGCGGCCGCTTCCTTACTCTTGCCGATATTGAAGGGCGGAATGGGGCCTTCCATCGCTCGGTGAGGAGCAGGCATGCCCGTGATCGGACTTTCCCTCGCGCTCCTGCCGGTACTGGCGGTGCTGGCGCTGCGCGGCCTCGCGAAGCTGATCATGCTGCCCTTCCAGGCACTTCGCCTCGTGTCGCGCGGGCGCTCGCCCCTCGGGATCGGCCTCGCGATCGGCCTGGTCGTGGCCGGCGGCGTGGCCTGGATGGAGCCGGGCAGAACGCCCGCGCGCCTCATCGCCATGGCGGTCCGCTGACGGAACAAACCCTGACGCTCCGTCGCCCTTCAGGCGGCGTTCTGCGCCCTTCAGGCGGGGTTTTTGAACAAACCCGTCCCGCGGCCCAGATTCTCAGCCGGCCCGCCGTGCCAGGTCGTTCGCCAGGACGAGCTCGGCCGGCCGGCCGGTCAGCTCGGCCATGTGGTCGAACCGGGCCGTGAAGCTGCCGACCCCGGAGGTGACCGAGCGCAACTCGACGATGAGGTCCGCCGCCTCCGCGGCCGGGATCAGCGCCTGCAGCAGGTCCCAGCCCGGCCAGCCGGGGCGCGCGTCGAAGCCCAGGATCTGGCCGCGCCGGCCCGTGACGAGGCCGGTCGCGCGGGCGGTCGCGGACGAGGGCGTGGCGACCTCGACGGCGAGGATCGGCTCGAGCAGGACGGGATCGGCCTTCGGCAGGGCGTCGTCGAGGGCGAGCCGCGCCGCGGTCTGGAAGGCCGCGTCCGAGGAATCGACGGCGTGCGAGGCCCCGTCCGTCAGCGTGACGCAGAGATCGACCAGCGGAAACCCGAGCGGGCCGCGCCGCAGGTAGGCGCGCGATCCGGCCTCGACCGACGGGATGTAGTTGCGCGGCACCGCGCCGCCGACCACCTCGTCCTCGAAGCGGAAGCCCTCGCCGCGGGGCAGCGGCCGGACCGTGATCTGCACGTCGGCGAACTGGCCGTGGCCGCCCGTCTGCTTCTTGTGGCGGCCGCGGCCCGGGGCGCTGCCCCGGATGGTCTCGCGGTAGCCGACCTTCGGCCGGCTCTTCTCGACGCCGACCCCGTAGCGGGCGGAGAGCCGCTCGAGGGCCGCCCGCAGGTGCATCTCGCCCTGGCCGAGCAGCCGGATCTCCTCGAGATCCGCGTCGTGCTCGACGCCGAGCCCCGGATCCTCCTCGGTGATCTTGGCGAGCGCGCTCGTCAGGCGCACGTCGTCCTTGCGGTCGCGCACCCGTATCGCGGTGGCGTAGACGGGCTCGGGGCGGGCCGGGGCCGGCATCTCGGGCGGTACCGCTCCGGCCGCGAAGACCTGTCCGGTGCCGATCCCGTCGAGGCGGGAGAAGCCGGCGACCATGCCCTCCTGCGCGGCGGCGATGCGGCTCGTCTGGGCGCGGTCGAGGGCGACGAGGCCGGCGATCCGGGTGGTCGCCCCGTCCGGGCCCGTCACCGTCTCGCCCTCCTGGAAGGCGCCGCGCAGGACGCGGGCGAGCGACAGCTTGCCGCTGAAGCCCGCGTGGCGCGTGGCGACCACCTGGGCAAGGGGCGGCCCCGCATCGGCGAGGCCGAGCCGGGCGCGGGTCTCGGGCAGGCCCGGCGCCTCGTGGCGCAGCGCCTTGAGCAGGCGCCCGATCCCGTTGCCGCGCAGGCCCGAGCCGATCAGCACCGAGACGGCCTGGCCGAGGCGCAACTCCCGGGCGAGGTCCGCGAAGACCCGGTCGCGCGAGGGCTCGGTCTCGGTGATCAGCTCCTCCATCAGCACGTCGTCGTGGTCGGCGAGGCGCTCCAGCAGGGTGAAGCGGTCCTCCTTCTCCTGCGGCAGCGCGCCCTCCGGCAGGTCGATCACCCGGCTCGGCGCGTGCGGCCGGTAGACGAAGGCGCGCTCCAGCGCGAGGTCGATGAAGCCCGTCGCCGCCCCGTCCTGCCAGATCGGGATCTGGCGCAGCAGCAGGGGCACCTGCGAGACCCCCTGCAGCAGGCCGAGCGTCTCGCGCAGGCCCTGCGTCGCCCCGTCGATCTTGTTCACGAACAGGAGGCGCGGCACGCCCCGCGCCTCCAGGCTGCGCAGCACCAGCTCGAGCGCCGGGAGCTTGCGCTCATCCGCCTCGCAGACCACGACGGCGGCGTCGCAGATCGCGAGCACCGGGTTCATCGCGTGGGCGAACTCGATCGCGCCGGGGCAGTCGACGATGGTGAAGTCCTCGCCGAGGTAGGAGAGCGTGGTGATGCCCGGCTCGGCGCTCAGGCCGCGCTCGCCCGCGCCGCTCTCGACCGGCCCGCCGTTGCGGCCAGCATGCTCGCCCGAGCCCGCGCGCTCCAGGAGCGCGTCGACGAGCACGCTCTTGCCGCTCTGGGCAGGGCCCACGAGGGCGATGCACCGAGGTTGCGCAGCCATTCCGACGCCTCCCGTGCTTCTCAGACCCGCATCATAGCGCCTCTCCGGCAGGCAGGAAGACCGCAATCTTGCAGAAAAGTGCAGAATGTAGGATCCGCGCCGCCGCGGGTTCGCTCCGGCGCAGGTCAGCTCTCCGGACGAGTTGGCGGATTCCCACACGGATATCGGTGCAGGGCTCGGCCGCTTCCCGCTCGAGCGCGGGTCCCCTCTCCCGTGCGGGAGAGGGACAGGGTGAGGGGTGCGACCTCTCCGGATGCGTCGCACCCCTCACCCGGTCCGCGTTCCGCGGACTCGACCTCTCCCGGACGGGAGAGGTGGGGGCGCCCGATCGGTCCGGGTGCGGGTCAGGTCCGCAGATTGCCGGTGCGCGGGTCCGGGCCCCGGGGTAGGATGCTCTCCGTCTCCGCACCGGAAGGGTTCACCCCATGCCGAACCGTGCCGACCAAACCCTCTTCCCGCCCGAGCCCGACACTTGCCGGGTGATGCGCGCCGGCCCCGCCTTCATCGGCAAGCAGGGACTCTCCTACACGCCTGCGATCTCGGCGGAATCCGTCGGCGCGCGGGGCCTGCACATGCAGCTCGTGACGATCCCCCCGAAGGCGCGCGCCCGGGCCCACAAGCACGAGGGCCACGAGACCGCCATCCACATCCTGAGCGGCCGCTCCGGCATGTGGTACGGCGCGCGGCTCGAGCACCATGCCGAGGCGGGGCCGGGGGATTTCGTCTACATCCCGGCGAACATGCCGCACCTGCCTTACAATGCGAGCCCGACGCAGCCCTGCATCGCCGTGATCGCCCGCACCGACCCGAACGAGCAGGAGAGCGTCGTGCTGCTGCCGGAACTGGACGGGCTGCATCCCGGCCTGCCGGAACAGGCCGCCCGGTGACGGCGGGGGGCTCTCAGAGCATGCTGCGAAAAAGTGGCAACGGTTTTTCGCTCAAAGCATGCTCCAACTGATCGAGGCGCGCCTCCACTGTCCGGCGAAAAAGTCCCGCCGGATCACGCCGCCTTCAGCCCCGCCCCCTCGGGCAGGCCCGCGACGCGGGGCCGGGCGCCGATGAAGAGCGCCATCAGGGCGGCGATCAGGCAGAGGATGCCGGCCGCGACGAAGGCGCCGAAATAATCGCCCGTGCCGGTGCGGATCGTGCCCGCGAGCCAGGCCGCGAAGGCGGCGCCGACCTGATGGCTCGCCGCGATCCAGCCGAACATCAGGGCGGCGTTCTCCTCGCCGAAGACGCGGCCCGCGAGGTTGACGGTCGGCGGCACGGTGGCGATCCAGTCGAGGCCGTAGAAGACGGCGAACAGCGACAATCCGTAGAAGCTGAGGTCGAAGGAATAGGGCAGGAAGATCAGGGACAGGCCGCGCAGGCCGTAATACCAGGCGAGCAGCCGGCGGCTGTCGAAGCGGTCGGTCAGCCAGCCGGACGCGGTGGTGCCGACGAGGTCGCACAGGCCCATCAGGGCGAGGAGCCCGGCCGCCGTCACCTCCGGGATGCCGTGGTCGATGCAGGCCGGGATCAGGTGGGTGCCGACGAGCCCGTTCGTCGAGGCGCCGCAGATGAAGAAGGTGCCGGAGAGAAGCCAGAAGTCGCGCGAGCGCAGGCCCGCGGCGAGGCCCGCGAGCGCGCGCCGGGCCGGGTTGATCCCGCCCGTCGGCGCGGGCGCGGGGGCGGCCTCGCCGTAGCGCGGCAGGCCGAGATCGGCCGGGCGGTCGCGCATCAGCAGGGCCACGAGCGGCACGAGCAGGAGGGCGGCGGCCGCGACGCTGAGCGAGACCGCGCGCCAGCCCTGGCCCACCGCGAGCTGCGCCAGGAGCGGCAGGAAGACGAGCTGGCCCGTGGCGCTGCTCGCCGTCAGCAGGCCGAGGACGAGGCCGCGATGGCGCCCGAACCAGCGCCCGGCCACCGTCGCCCCGAGCACGTTGGCGACCATGCCGGTCCCTGAGCCGACCACGAGCCCCCAGAGCACCACCATCTGCCAGGGCGCGCTCATCAGGGCGGTGGCGGCGGTGCCGGCGCTGAGCACCAGGAGCGCCGCGCAGACCGAGCGGCGCAGGCCGAAGCGCTCGATGACCGCCACCGCGAAGGGGCCGATCATCCCGTACAGGAAGATGTTGAGGGCGATGCCGACGCTGATCTGGGCCGCCGACCAGCCGAACTCGCGCTCCCAGGGCACGATCAGGATGCTCGGCGTCGCCCGGATCCCGGCCCCGACGAGGAGGATCACGAAGGTCACCCCGGCCACGACCCAGGCATAGTGCAGGCGGCCGGACGGGGCGGGGCGCGCCTCGGTCGCGATGCGGGGGGCTGTCTCGGAAAGCGGCATGGCGGTCCCGTTCTGCTGGCGCGGGCTGCGGGGCGTGGGAGGAGCGGCGCGAGGGGCGCCGCTCACGGCGGAGCGCGCGGTCCGGTCCGGGCCGCCGCGGCCTCGTCGAGCCCGGCTTCGTCAAGTCCGGCTTCGTCAAGTCCGGCTTCGTCAAGTCCGGCTTCGGCGAGGCCCGCCAGCGCCGCGATCGCGGCCGAGGCGGCGCCGTCCCGGGCGAGCCGCGCCTGCACGGCGCTCCAGCGCGGCACGGCCGCCGCGACCGCGGCGGCGCCGGCCTCGGTGATCGCCGCGACGCGCTCGCGCTGGTCACGCTCGCCGACCGCGAGGCGCACGAGGCCGCGGCGCTCCAGCGGGTCGAGGTTGCGGCCCATGGTCGAGCGGTCGAGGGCGGTCTCGGCTGCGAGCCGCGTCACCGGCACCGGGCCGACGCGCTGGAGCGTCCGCAGCAGGGCGAACTGCGTCACGCGCAGGCCCGCCGGGCGCAGGGCCTCGTCGTAAGATGCGGTCACGCTGCGGGCGGCGCGGCGCAGGGCCGTACAGAGGCAGGGAAGTGCGTCGGACATAGATGTGGGTATATACCCTTTTCTCTGCGGAACAAGGGCCCGGTCGCGCGGAATCGCCGCGTCGGGAAGCGTACGCCGGTGTCCTGTCGCCGGGAGCCGCCGGCGATCGCCATGGTCCAACCGGGAAGTTGAGCGTACCATCGCGCCGCGACAAGTCATCGTTTCGCGGTGGCAGGGTTGACAGGCATGGAGGTTGCCGATGGGCAGGCTATTCGAGGAGCGTGAAAGGGCCGCCGAACTTCTATTCGCTCGCGACGAGGAGGCTCGTTTCATCGCACGATGCCGCCGGATGCGCGGACTTGCCGGATATGTTGCGGAGAAGCTTGGCGTTGACGCGCAGACGGCCGAGGCCTACGCGGTCGACCTGATCGCCTGCGTGGTCCAGGGCATGAAGGACGAGGCGCTGATCGAGCGCGTGCAGGCCGACCTCGCGGCCAACGGCGTCGTCGAGAGCGCCGCGGATCTGCGGGTGGAACTGGCGCGCGTCACCGCCAAGGCGGCGATCGACCAGATGGCGGTGCCGCCGGCCCCCGAGATGCGGGCCCAGCAGGCGGGCGTGACCGCCACCTGAGGAGCCCCACCCGCGGCATTGCCCTGCGCGGCCCGCCCGCGCAGGATGCGGCATGATCGCCGAGACTCACGAGGTCCTCAACCAGAGCCCACCCTTCGGCGAGGCGAACCTCGTGGCCCTCGACGCACCGCTCCTCGGCGCGCTTGCTGCGAACGGCGTCGACCCGGGAGCCGAGGGGCTCCCCGCCTTCGGGGCGGAATGGGGCAGCGCCGAGCGGATCGAGCTCGGGCGCCTCGCCAACGAGAACCCGCCGCGGCTGCGCACCCACGATGCGCGCGGCAACCGGGCGGACGTGGTCGAGTTCCACCCGGCCTACCACGCGCTGATGCGCGCGAGCGTCGGCGCCGGCCTGCACGCCTCCGCCTGGGACGGCGCCGATCCGGCCCGGCCGGTGCCGCGCGGGCACGCCGCGCGGGCGGCCCGGCTCTACACGGTCGCGGGCGTCGAGAGCGGGCATCTCTGTCCGATGACGATGACGAACGCGGCGCTCGGCGCGCTCGCGGCCGAGCCCGGGCTCTTCGCCGAATGGCTGCCGCGGCTCACCGCGCGCCATTACGACCCCGCCTTCCGGCCCTGGTACGAGAAGGCGGGCGTCACGCTCGGCATGGGGATGACGGAGAAGCAGGGCGGCACGGATGTCCGGGCCAACACCACGCGGGCCGAGCCGGCCGGGGGGGACGCCTACGCGCTCACCGGCCACAAGTGGTTCTTCTCCGCGCCCATGTGCGACGCCTTCCTGGTGCTCGCTCAGGCGCCCGGCGGGCTCACCTGCCTGCTGGTGCCCCGCCACCGGCCGGACGGGAGCGTCAACGCCCTGCGGCTGCAGAGGCTCAAGGACAAGCTCGGCAACCGCGCGAACGCCTCCTCGGAGGTCGAGTTCGCGGCGGCCTTCGGCCGGCGGGTCGGCCCGGAGGGCCGGGGCGTGCCGACCATCATCGGGATGGTGCAGCTGACGCGCCTCGACTGCGCGGTCGCCTCCGCGGGGCTCTGCCGGATGGCGCTGGTGCTGGCCCTCCACCATGCCCGCCACCGCAGCGTCCTCGGGCGGCGGCTCGCCGACCAGCCCGCCATGGCGCGCGTGCTCGCCGACCTCGCCCTCGAGAGCGAGGCACAGACGGCCCTGGCGCTGCGGCTCGCCGCCAGCTTCGATCGGGGCGAGGCGGCGCGCGCGCGCCTGCTGACGCCGGCCGTGAAATACGCGGTCTGCAAGGCGGCGCCCGGCTTCGTCTACGAGGCGATGGAATGCCTCGGCGGCAACGGCTACGTCGAGGAGAGCCCGCTGCCGCGCCTCTACCGGGAGGCGCCCGTCAACGCGATCTGGGAGGGCTCGGGCAACGTCATGGCGCTCGACGTGCTGCGCGCCGCCGGGCGGGCGCCCGAGGAGGCGGCGGCCGTCCTGGCCGATCTCGCCGCGGAGGCGCGGGGCCTGCCCGGCGCCCGCGAGGCCGCCGCGGCCGTTGCCGAGGCGCTGCGCGCGCCGGATCCCGAAGCCCGCGCCCGCGAGGCCACGGGCCGCCTCGCGGCGCTCGCGGCGGCCGCGGCGCTCGCGGCCTGCGCCCCGCCCGCGATCGCCGAGGCCTACGCGGCGACCCGCCTCGCGGCTCCGCGGGACGCCTACGGCGCCAACGCGGTCGGGCCGGCCGAGGCGCTGCTCCTGGAGCGCGCGCTGCCCTGAGGCTCCCCTCGCGCGATCCGGTCCCGTCCGGGGTTAACGGAGCGTTAACCTCCGGGACGTTCACCTGCTGCCCATGGTTCCTGGTCCGGCCCGCGGGGCTTCGCCGCGATGGCGGCCGGGAGAGCAGTTCGGAGAGGCGCCCGTGTTCCCATCTGCGCAGTGGCGCGTTCCGAAGCGGGCCTCCCGTCGCCTGTCCTCCGGTGTCGGCAAGCTCCTCAAGTCCGCCGCCAAGATCAGCGACGCGGCGGCCCAGCAGGGCCGCAAGGCCGTCCGCCAGGCCAGGACGGCGATGCGGGAGCGGCCGGCCGAGGCGGTGGACCGGCCCTCCGGGCAGTTCGTCGAGGTAGACGGCCTGCAGGTCCACTACATCGCGCGCGGGAAGGGCCGCCCCGTGGTGCTGATCCACGGCAACGGGACCATGGCCGAGGATTTCGTGATCTGCGGCCTCGTCGACCGCCTGGCCAAGCGCTACCGGGTGATCGCCATCGACCGGCCGGGCTTCGGCCACACCGACCGGCCGCGCCACCGCGTCTGGACGGCCACGGCCCAGGCCCGCCTCGTCGAGCGCGTGCTCGAGCGCCTCAACGTCGAGCGGCCCGTCATCGTCGGGCATTCCTGGGGCACCATCGTCTCCCTGTCCCTGGCGACCCAGACGCGGCGGGACCTACGGGGCCTCGTGCTCCTGTCCGGCTACTACCACCCGGCGCGGCGCGCCGACGTGGCGCTGATCGCGCCGCTGGCCATCCCGGGCCTCGGCGACGCCGCCCGCTCCCTGATGCCGGCCGCGCTCGGGCACCTGCTCGCCCCGCAGGTCTTCCGCCACGTATTCAAGCCGCAGCCCGTCCCGGCCCGCTTCAAGGCCCGCTTCCCGGTCGGGATCTCGATCCAGCCGACCCAGGCCCGGGCGAGCGCGGAGGACACCGCGAGCATGAACGCGGCCGCCTCCCTGCTGCAGCCGCATTACCCGAAGCTGCGCCTGCCGGTCGCGATCCTGACGGGGGACGCGGACGCGATCGTCGACGCGACCGAGCAATCCCGGCGCCTCCACGAGGCGGTGGCGGGCAGCCGGCTGACGGTGCTGCCCGGCCTCGGCCACATGATCCACTATTCGGCGCCCGGCCCGATCGAGCGGGCGGTGGACGGGATCATGGC
Source organism: Methylobacterium nigriterrae (assembly GCF_037106235.1). Classification (NCBI taxonomy): domain Bacteria; kingdom Pseudomonadati; phylum Pseudomonadota; class Alphaproteobacteria; order Hyphomicrobiales; family Methylobacteriaceae; genus Methylobacterium; species Methylobacterium nigriterrae. Next base: position 25,424 of record NZ_JBAWTG010000048.1, read on the forward strand.
CCTCTCCGGCAAGAGCCTGACCTGGGCTTGAGGATCCCGCGCGGACTGCGATCACCAGGGCGCCGCTCCGGGAGCGCGCCGCCCCGGCGCCTGCCCGCGGAAGCCGGCCCGACCGGAGCGCCGAGATCATCCGGGCGCATTGGATGCACGCGCTAAACCTTTAGACGTAGAACTTACAGCGTCTGGATCATACTCTTGCGCTGTTTTAGCTTCTAGTTGCCGCCATTAATCAATATTGGCGGCGCAAAATTTCGCATCGTGTTGATGGCGCCCGAATAGCTACCGCATCTTGCCTAAGCTATCCAGATTGCTCCGAGGGAGTTCGCGCCATGGCCGCCACCAGCACCCTGTCCATCAGCGTATCGGCCCACAGCTACGAGGGTGATCCCCAATTCATCGTCGAGGCCGACGGCTTTCAGATCGGGGGCGTCTTCACGACCGGCGCTCAGCGCACGAGCGGGCAGTCGCAGACGGTCACGCTCAGCGGGGACCTGAGCTGGGCGCACCAGATCTCCGTCACGTACATCAACGATTACAATCCGGTCCTGGGCAATTTCGACTTCGACCGCAACCTGTACGTCAACAGCATCACGTATGGCGGCCAGACCTTCGCCGGATCGAGTGCGACGCATACCAGCGCGGTGGCCTTCCTCGACACGACGGCGGCCCTGTACGGGACGGGAAGCGCCGTCACCTTCAACATCAACGGCTACGCGGGCCCTTACACCATCGATGGCGACCTCTTCGGGACGCTCGTGCACGACGGCCAAGGCCCGGGCGGCGAGATCTACGCGCTCTATGACGGCCTGCTCGGGCGCGCGCCCGACCTGCTCGGGCTGGAGGGCTGGACCCATGCCCTGAGCCACGGCACGTCGCTGCACGACATCGCGCAGGCCTTCCTCGCCTCGCCCGAGGGTCAGGCGCGGACCGGCGCCCTAGGCAACGCCGCCTTCGTCGAGCAGCTCTACGAATCGGCCCTCGACCGGCACTCCGACCCGGCCGGCCTGAGCTATTGGACCGCTGCGCTCGATGCCGGCGCCCAGCGCGCCGACGTGGCGCTGGGCTTCGTCCTGTCGAGCGAGCATCTCGCGAGCCTGAAGAGCGTGTACGACGCCGGCCTGTTCGTGCCCGACGCGCATGCCGCCGACGTGGCGCGGCTCTACTACGCGGTGCTCGACCGGGCACCCGACGCGGCGGGGCTGAGCGGCTGGACGAGCCAGCTCGACCAGGGCGCCTCGGTCGAGGGCGTGGCGCAGGCGTTCCTGGCAGCACCCGAGGTGCAGGCCAAGACGGGCGCCCTGACGAACGCGCAATACATCGACTGGCTCTACGAGAATGCGCTGGGGCGCCACGCGGAAGCCGCGGGGCTGGGCTACTGGACGGATCAGCTCGACCACGGTGCCTCGCGCGCGGGCTTGGCCATCGGCATCGGCCTCGGCGCGGAAGCCCAGCAGCACCACCTCGCCGAGATCGAAGCCGGCTGGCACGTGCTGTGAAGGGCGCGCCGCCCCGCCGGACGCCTCCGCTCGGCCGGGCGGCGGTCCCGCGCGGCCGGTCCGGCATCCGGGGCGAGGCCGCTCACGGGCCGCCGGCGAGCGCCCCCTCGATCACCATGATGAGCGCGTCGAGGTCGATCCGGCCCTCGATCGCCGCGTAGCCGGGCTCGCGCGTGTCGACCTTCGGGGCGGGATCTTCAGCCTCGGCTTGGCGCTCCAATTCGGCGATGATGGCGTCGCGAATCGTCTTCTGTAGGTCCATGGGCGCTCCTCGGGTTCGGGGCGGCGGGCTGCGACGGCCCGCGCCGCAGGGAGAATGCGCGCCGGCGCGGATCGGTTCGGGGCGGGCCCGCCATATGGTGCCCCGGGATGCGTTCTGGTATTCGGCATGCCAACGAGGGAGGCCCGGGCGCCATGACCATCCTGTTCCATCACCCCGCCGCGCTGGAGCACCGGACGCCGAAGGGGCACCCCGAGCGGCCGGAGCGCATGCGCGCGGTCGAGGCGGCGCTTTCGGGCGAGGCCTTCGCGGGGCTCGACCGGCGGGCGCCCGAGCCCGCCGCCGTCGCCACGGTGGCGCTCGCCCATCCCGAGGACTGGGTGCGGGCGATCTTGAAGGCGGCGCCGGAGGACGGGCTCGTCAGCATCGATTCCGACACGGTGCTGTCGCCCGGCACGATCGACTGCGTGCTGCGCGGCGTCGGCGCGGCGGTGCAGGGGGTCGACGCGGTGATGACGGGGGCGGCGGCCAACGCCTTCTCGGCCATGCGCCCGCCCGGCCACCACGCCGAGCGCACCCGCGCCATGGGCTTCTGCATCTTCAACAACGCCGCGGTCGCGGCGCGCCACGCCCGGACCGTGCACGGGGCCGAGCGCGTCGCCATCGTCGACTGGGACGTGCATCACGGCAACGGCAGCCAGGACATCTTCTGGGACGACCCCTCGGTGCTGTTCTGCTCGACGCACCAGATGCCGCTCTACCCGGGCAGCGGCGCGGTCTCGGAGGCGGGGGAGCACGGCACCATCGTCAACGCCCCGCTTCGCCCCGGCGACGGCGGCGAGGCCTTCCGGGAGGCCTTCGAGAGCCGCGTGCTGCCGCGCCTCGACGCCTTCCGGCCCGACCTCGTCATCCTGTCGGCGGGGTTCGACGCGCATTGGCGCGACCCGCTCGCCAACCTGATGCTGGAGGCGGAGGATTTCGCCTGGGCGACCCGGCAGGTGATGGAGCGGGCCGACCGCCATTGCGGCGGGCGCGTCGTGTCGCTGCTGGAGGGCGGCTACGACCTGACGGGCCTCGGCGAATCGGTCGCCGCCCATGTGGCGGTGCTGATGGGGCGGTAGGCGGGTGGAGGGCCGGAAAGGCCGGTCGGCGCGGCGGGCGAGCCAGGCTCCCCCTCCCACCGCGACGACCGGTCCCCCGCGGGCCGCGCGGATCGCTGAAGCGGATCCCGTGCCCGATGGCGACGATATGCGCCCTCGGCACGGGCCGGTCCGTGCGATGGATCACATCCGGCGCGCCGGGCCCGGCTTTCGTGCCCGCCGGAAAAAGGCCAAGCTGTCGCCACGCTCTCGAGAAGGTGTCCCCGCGTGGCTCGCGAACCCGTCCGGTCCTCGTTGCTGATCGCATCCCTGGCGGCGGGACTCGGCGCGAGCCCGGCTGCCGCCGAGATGCAGGTGCTCGCCGCCAAGATCGTGGGGGGCGAGCTCTGGGTGCTCGGCTGGACCGACGAGCCCGACACCGAGATCGCCCTCGACGGGCGCTTCCCGCGCCGCACCGACGCCAAGGGCAATTTCGAGTTCCGGGCGGTCTACCACCCGCCGAGCTGCATCGTGGCCCTGCGCACGCCGCACCAGGAGCGCAACGCGGTCGTGGGCGAGTGCGGCCAGCAGGGGCCCGCCGGCCCTCCTGGACCTTCTGGACCTCCTGGCCCAGCCGGCCCTGCCGGCGCTCCTGGCCCTGCCGGCCCGGAAGGGCGCGCGGGCGCCGACGGGCAGGCCGGCGCGCCCGCCTCCGTCGCAGCCCCTCCCGTCCCGGGTTCGGCCGGGCCGGCCAGCCCGCCGGGCCCCGCGGGTCCGCCCGGGCCGGCAGGCTCGGCCGGATTGCGGGGCGAACGCGGCGAGCGGGGCGAACCCGGGCCGGCCGGCCGCGACGGGGCGCCGGGTCCCGCCGGGCCGCCCGGCGAGGCCGGCGCGCTCGGATCGCCCGGCCCCCGGGGGGAACGGGGCGAGCGCGGCGAACCGGGCCCGGCCGGCCCGGCCGGCACTCCGGGCCTGCGCGGCCCGGCCGGCGAGCCCGGGCCGGCCGGCCCGCCCGGCAAGGTCGGCCCGCGCGGTCCCGCAGGTCCGCCCGGCTCCCGCGGCCCGGCCGGGCCGGCGGGCCAGCGGGGCACGAGCGCGCCCGCGCCGAGCCCGGCCGCGCCCTATTAGTCGGGGGCGAGCGCCCTATGATCAGGACACCTGAGGAGATCCGAGCCGCATGACCGTGTCGACCGTGCCGACCACGCCGTTCCCCGACCAGAAGCCGGGCACGTCGGGCTTGCGCAAGAAGGTGCCGGTCTTCCAGCAACCGCGCTACGTCGAGAACTTCGTGCAGGCGATCCTCGACACGGTCCCCGACCGGGAGGGCGCCACCCTCGTGGTCGGCGGCGACGGGCGCTACCTCAACCGCGAGGTGGTGCAGACCACCCTGCGGATCGCGGCCGCCAACGGCATCGCGCGCGCCCTGGTGGGGCAGGGGGGGCTGCTCTCGACGCCGGCCGCCTCCTGCGTCATCCGCAAGGCCGGCGCGGTCGGCGGCATCGTGCTCTCGGCAAGCCACAATCCCGGCGGTCCGGACGGGGATTTCGGCATCAAGTTCAACGCCGCCAACGGCGGTCCCGCGCCCGAGAGCGTCACCGAGGCGATCTTCGCGCGCACCCGGGCGCTGACCGAGTACCGGATCGTGGAGGCGCCGGACCTCGACCTCGATCGGATCGGCCGGGCGCGGATCGGCGCGATGGAGGTCGAGATCATCGACCCCGTGGCCGATTACGCGGCGCTGATGCGCGAGATCGTGGACTTTCCCGCGATCCGGGCCCTGTTCGCGTCCGGATTCCGGATGCGCTTCGACGCGATGAGCGCGGTGACGGGCCCCTACGCCAGGGCGATCCTCGAGGGCGAGCTCGGCGCGCCGGCCGGCACCGTCGTCAACGCCGAGCCGAAGCCCGATTTCGGCGGCCACCATCCCGATCCGAACCCGGTCCACGCCCACGACCTGATGGCCCTGATGCTCGGCCCCGACGCGCCCGATTTCGGCGCCGCCTCGGACGGGGACGGCGACCGCAACATGATCGTGGCGCCGGGCCGCTTCGTCACCCCGAGCGACAGCCTCGCGATCCTGACGGCGCAGGCGCGCAACGCGCCGGGCTACGCGGCGGGGCTCGCCGGCGTCGCGCGCTCGATGCCGACGAGCCGGGCGGTGGACCGGGTCGCGGCCGCGCTCGGCATCCGGGCCTACGAGACGCCGACGGGTTGGAAGTTCTTCGGCAACCTGCTCGATGCCGGGCTGATCACGCTGTGCGGCGAGGAGAGCGCCGGCACCGGCTCGAACCACGTGCGCGAGAAGGACGGGCTCTGGGCGGTGCTGCTCTGGCTCAACATCCTGGCTGCCACGGGCAGGCCCGCGCAGGACCTCGTGCGCGACCATTGGGCCCGGTTCGGGCGCGACTACTACGCCCGCCACGATTACGAGGAGGTCGAGACCGAGGCGGCGAACGCCGTGATGGAGGGCCTGCGCAGCCGGCTCGGCTGCCTTCCCGGGCAGCGGGTCGCGGGCCTCACGGTCGCGGCCGCGGACGAGTTCCGCTACGTCGATCCCGTCGACGGGTCGGTGACCGAGCGGCAGGGCATCCGCATCCTGTTCGCCGAGGATGCGCGCGTGGTCTACCGCCTCTCCGGCACTGGCACGGCGGGCGCTACCCTGCGGGTCTACATCGAGCGCTATTCGGCCGACCGGCTCGACGCGGCCGTGGAGGAGATGCTGGCCCCCGTGGTCGAGGCCGCGCGGGCGCTCGGCGCCGTCGCGGCCCTGACGGGGCGCGAGGAGCCCAGCGTCGTCACCTGAGGCGCGTCACTGGCCCCCGAAGGCCCGCAGCGGGTGGCCGGCCTCCGAGCGGTGCATCATGCAGACCGCGCCCGCGACGTCGTCGATCGAGACCAGGCGCGGGCCGACCGCCGCGATCAGCATCAGCTCGCACTGGCCGAGGATCGCGTTGACAGGCGCGCGGCAGGCCTCCCCGGCGATCTGCGAGGCCTCGATCCCGCCGACGGCCGTGGTCATGACCCGGCGCATCTCCGCGGCGAGATGGCGCGTGAGCGGCGGGCGCGTAGGCCGAGGCGATCAGGCGGGCTCAATCCTCGGCCGAGCTTAGGGCTGCGCGCCGGCCTCCTCCCGGTCGCTCGCGTTGACGGCGGCGTGCATCGCCGTGCAGTGCCGGACGAGGTTGGCCCGCGACGCGACGCAGCGCCGGAGCGGCGTATCGATCGGGAAGAAGTGGATGTTGGCGATGAAGCCGTAGAGGCCGGCATCGACGCTGGTCGGCTCCGGACCGAACAGGTAGCCGTCCGGGGGAACGAGGTTTGCCAGCACCGCGAGATCGGCGAGTCCGCGCGCGTAGGCGGCCTCCGGATCGAAGCGGCCGATCCCCTGGTAATGGTAGCGCTGGAAATTGAACGCCCGCGCCGCCTGAAGGCCGGCCTCCGTGAGGTCCGGGTGCGCGCGCAGCAGCGCGTCCCGGAAGGCCGGCCAGAATCGGTCGTCCTTCCAGCGCGCGTAGGACATCACCCAGTAGAGGTCATCGAGCAGGCGCGTGATCAGCAACCCGGTATCGCGCTGCGCCCGCGTGAGCCGGTCGTCGAGGCGCGCCCCGTGGGCGCGGGCCAGATGGGCGATGATCGTGTCGCTGTCGCCGACCGTCTCGGGCCCGTCCGTGATGTAGGGCAGCTGGCCCCGCGGGGCGCCCGAGGCGTCGACGATGTGCCGGTGGACGAACCGCAGGCCGGCGAGCCGCAGGAATGCGAAGACCTTGAGCCCGTAGCCGTTGTTGTCGGCGACCCCGAACAGCCCGGGGTAGGAATAGAGCGTGATCATGTCTGCCTCCGGGACGGCATCGGGTGCGGCGGCGGGGCCGCGCCCGATCGCCTGGCCCGCGGCAGGCGGATGCCCAACCAGCCCGTCGCGCCCGCATGGGCTAGCGAATCGCCGCGGTCAGCACCCGCAGCTCAGCTGGATAGCCAGCCGCAGAGCGATTTTACCGAAAATGTCCATTCGCCGAAAATGTCCATTCGCATTGAGGGTGCTCAACTGCGGATTCGCTGCGCGACGATCGTCTGGAGCGTCGAAGAATAGTGCGCCGGACGGTCGATACGTTCTGTTCGCATCGTCGTGGCGATTTCGCCCCCGTCTCGATGAGCAATCCGCCTCGGCTCGCTCAGGTCGGCCGAACGAGCCGCGCTGATGACCCACGCTCCGTCATCGGGCTCGCCATAAGGCAGCGACCAGCCCCAGGTTGCTCAACGCCAATGCCGCCAGAACAAGCCACAGCGCATCGGCGCCTCCGTGCGCGAGGACGAACGCGCCGAGGAGGGGCGCCAGGGCTTGCGCCACCAATCCCGGCCGCGCCAGCCGCCCGACCAGGGGGGCGTAGCGCTCCGGTCCGAACAGCACGAGGGGCACCGTGCCCCGCGCGATCGAGTAGATCCCGTTGCCGCCCCCGTAGAGGATCAAGGCCAGAGCGACGGCCGGCAGGCCGAAGGCCAGCATCATGACGCCGAGCGCTACGAGACTCATCGCGGCGGTCAGCGTCCAGAGCGGATAATGCCGCCCCTTGCCGCCCATCTCGATCACGCGGGCTGCGACCTGCGACGGGCCAATCAGCGCGCCGAACGTGACGGCCGCGGCGAGCGCGACGCCCCGCGCTTGTAGGAGTGCCAGCAGGTGCACTGATACCAGCGTCATCACGGTGCCGCCCAGCACCAGCACGCCGGCCATCAGATGGAAGGCCCGCCGCTCGCGGGGCGAGAGCGGCGCGTTCCTCTTGCATGCCCGGTCAGGGCCGGCCTCCAGCGCGGGAGCCTTCGGGATCAGGCCGAGGATCAGCGGCAACGTGACCAGCAGGTGCAGGCCGACATAGGCGAAGCACGCCCCCCGCCACCCGACGTGCTCGACGAGGAAGGCCGATAGCGGCCAGCAGACGGTGCTGGCGAACCCGCCCCAGAGGGTCAGCGTGGTGATAGCCGGCCGCGCCTGCGCGCCGTAGAGGCGGCCGAGCGTCGCGAAGGCCGGGTCGTAGAGGCCGCAGCCCATGCCGAGGCCGATCACCAGCCAGCCCGCCAGGAACACGGGCAGGTTCGGCGCCAGGCCGAGAACGAGGAGACCCATGGCCAGCAGCAGGGCGGCTAGGGCGAGGACCGGGCGTCCGCCGTGGTGTTGGATGGCGGCGCCGACTCGAGGAGAGGCGAGCGCGGCCACCATCAGGCCGAGGGAGAGGCCGCCGACCACCCAGGCCAGGGACCAGCCGGTATCCCGCGCGATCGGGCCGGCGAGAACGGCCGGCAGGTAGAACGACGAGCCCCAGGCGAGGATCTCGACGACACCAAGGGCACTGATGATGGTCAAGCGGCCGCGGCCGCCCGCGTCAGGCTGCACGCGAGGCAGGCTTCAGAGCTGCTCCCTTTCGCGCAGCGCCGCGCTCATACCAGCCCTGGCTGCGGTTCACGATCCAGACCACCGAGAGCATCACGGGCACCTCGATGAGCACGCCGACCACTGTGGCAAGCGCTGCGCCCGAGTTGAAGCCGAACAGGCTGATCGCGGCGGCGACGGCGAGCTCGAAGAAGTTCGAGGCGCCGATCAGCGCCGAGGGACCGGCGACGCAGTGCTGCTCCCCGGCTGCCCGGTTCAGCACGTAGGCGAGCCCAGCGTTGACGTAGACCTGGATCAGGATCGGCACGGCGAGCAGACCGATGACGGCCGGCTGGGCCAGGATCTGCTCGCCCTGGAAGCCGAACAGCAGCACCAGGGTCGCGAGCAGCGCCGCGAGGGAGATCGGGCTCATCGTCCTGAGCAGGCGATCGAGGGCCGGCTGCCCGCCCGAGACCAGCAGGCTGCGGCGGATTACCTGCGCGATGAGGACCGGGATCACGATGTAGAGCACGACCGAGAGCACCAGCGTGCCCCAGGGCGCCGTGATGGCCGAGAGCCCGAGCAGCAGGCCGACGATCGGCGCGAAGGCGACGACCATGATCGTGTCGTTGAGCGCGACCTGGCTCAGCGTGAAGTGCGGCTCGCCCTTCGTCAGGTTCGACCACACGAACACCATCGCGGTGCAGGGCGCCGCGGCCAGAATGATGAGGCCGGCGATGTAGCTGTCGATCTGGTCGGGCGGCAGATAGGGCCGGAACAGGTAGCCCACGAAGAGCCAGCCGAGCGCGGCCATCGAGAAGGGCTTCACCGCCCAGTTGATGAACAGCGTCACGCCGATGCCGCGCCAGTGCTGACTGACTTGGCGTAGCGCGGCGAAGTCGATCTTGAGCAGCATGGGGATGACCATCAGCCAGATCAGGGCGGCGACCGGCAGGTTGACCTTCGCGACCTCGGCCGCGCCGATCGCGTGAAAGACGCCCGGCATGACGTGGCCGAGGGCGACGCCCGCGACGATGCAGAGTCCGACCCACAGGGTCAGGTAGCGCTCGAACGTGCTCATCGGGTTCCTCAGGCGGTAGCGACGCGGCGACCGTGCTCGTCGACGACGCGCTCGCCGTCCTCCTTCACGAACTCGCCCTGCTGCGCCGGCAGGAGATCCAGCACCGCCTCGGATGGCCGGCACAGGCGCACGCCCTTCGGGCTCACCACGAGCGGCCGGTTGATCAGGATCGGGTGCTCGACCATCGCGTCGAGCAGCTGGTCGTCGGTCAGAGACGGGTCGCCTAGACCCAGCTCGGCGTAGGGCGTGCCCTTCTCGCGGAGGAGGTCGCGCACGGAGATCCCGGCCCGCTCGGCGAGCTGGCGCAGGAGCGCCCGGATCGGCGGGGTCTTCAGATACTCGACGACGTGCGGCTCGATGCCGGCGTTGCGGATCATCGCTAGGGTGTTGCGCGACGTGCCACAGGCGGGGTTGTGGTAGATCACGACGTCGATCGCTGGCTCAGGCATGGGCGGCCTCCGTAGCTATGCAGCAGGCGTCGAGCGCAGCGACAGCCGGAGCGCAGACCTCCGGGCGTCCCTGGCAGCAATCCTTCATCAGGAAGCCAATCAGCGCCGACATTGTCGGGTAGAGGGCGCTGTAGATGATCGAGCGGCCCTCGCGCCGGGACTGGACGAGCCCGGCGTGCTCCAACTCCTTCAGGTGGAAGGACAGGTTCGAGGTGGACACCCCTACCTGGCTGCTCAGCACACCGGCTGCCAGACCATCCGGGCCGGCCGTGACGAGGTGCCGGACGATGCGCAGGCGAGTCTCCTGCGATAGGGCCGCAAAGACTGCCAGGGCTTGCCGTTCGTCCATCTTCGTTCCAATATCTCAAGAGATGTTGAAACGTAGATGAATGCGCGCCCGTGAACAACCCCGACCAGCCCTTCACCGATGGCCTGCCGAACGTCAGCGAGGCGCACTTCGAGGTGCCGACGGGCAACCTCGTGCATGCCGCCACGCCGTTCACCCACGCGCCCCGGTTCCTGATCCTCTACGGCTCGCTCCGAGAGCGCTCGTTCAGCCGGTTCCTCGCCTACGAGGCCGCGCGCCTGCTGGAGCGCATGGGCGGCGAGGTGCGGATCTTCCACGCCCACGGCCTGCCGCTGCCCGACGACGCCACGGCCGACCATCCCAAGGTGCAGGAGCTGCGGCAGCTCTCGCTCTGGTCCGAGGGCCAGGTCTGGGTCTCGCCCGAGCGCCACGGCAACCTGACCGGCGTGATGAAGAGCCAGATCGATTGGCTGCCGCTCAGCGAGGGCTCGGTGCGCCCGACGCAGGGCCGGACGCTGGCCGTCATGCAGGTGTCCGGCGGCTCGCAGAGCTTCAACGCCGTGAACGCCTTGCGCGTGCTCGGCCGCTGGATGCGGATGATCACCATCCCGAACCAGTCCTCGGTGCCGATGGCCTACAAGGAGTTCGATGACGCCGGCCGCATGAAGCCCGGGCCGCTCTACGACCGGGTCGTCGACGTCTGCGAGGAGCTGATGAAGTTCACGCTGCTGACCCGTGAGCGGGCGGCCTACCTCGTGGACCGCTACAGCGAGCGCAAGGAGCGCGAGCCTGAGCGGCTGAAGGGCGTGGCCGCCGACATCGGGTTCGTGAAGCGGTAGAAGCGCTCAACCATGCCCATGCCGGTGGTGCAGATCCGGGTAATGGACGTGCTTGTGCCGCATCGGCTCGTGCCGGTGCCGGTGTGAATGCGGCTCCGTCACCGGTCCGTCGTGGGCGTGCTGGTGGTGCTCGTCATGCACGTGGCTGTGCTCGTGCTCCATCGCCTCGTGCTCGTGCTCATGATCATGTCGTTCGGCCAGGTGCAGCCAGAGGCCGAGGCCCATCAGCAGCCCAGCCACAACGAGCTGCGCCGTTACCGGCTCGCGCAGGAGTATCAGGGCGATCACCGCGCCGATGAAGGGCGCGAGCGAGAAATACGCTCCCGTCCGCGCCGTGCCGAGGTGGCGCAGGGCCAGGATGAACAGCACGAGGCTGACGCCGACACCCACAAACCCGATCACGGCCGCCGCGCTGATCGTGCCGATCGACGGTAGGCTTGCGCCGCGCCCCAGGCCCAGCATGAGGTTCACGCTTCCGGCCGCCAGGCCTTTGATGAGCGCGATCAGCACCGGGTCGGCCGAGGACAGCTTGCGGGTCAGGTTGTTGTCGATGCCCCAAGCCACGCAGGCTGCAGCGATCAGCAGAGCACCTGTATCGATGTGGATCCCCTGGCCCTGCCAGGACAGCACGACGGCTCCCGCGAGGATGGCCGCAGCCCCGAGCAGCAGCTGCCGGTCGACATTCTCGCGGAACACGAGCCAGGCGATCCCCATGGTCGCCAGCCCTTCAAGGTTGAGCAACAACGAGCCCGACGAGGCGGTCGTCTGGGTCAGGCCGAGCATCAGGAGCAGCGGCCCGGCGACACCGCCGAACAGCACCACGACCCCAAGCCATGGCAGGTCAGCATGCCGCAAGGGCGCCTCCGGCGCTTCGATGCCGAGCACAGCGCGCCCGGCGTTGACAGCAGAGAGGCCGATACCCGCGCCCAGGTAGAGCAAACCGGCGAGGATCTGCGGATCCGCAGTGTCGAGCAGCAGCTTGGCGAAAGGGGGAGAGGCCCCGAACAGGATGGCTGAGGCGAGTGCTAGCGGCACGCCAGGCCAAAGGTGGGAGTGGGTGTGATTGGGCATGGCGCACCCTAGCATCCCGTGCCCCACTCGCTGCACCGGAGACTTATTCGAAGGCCGCGCTCGGCGATCGACCGATCAGGTCTTGGCAACCCTCACCTGGTCGAGGGCGGCGCGCAGGCCTTTGACGAGCTTGGCCACGTCATCGTTGGCCCAGAAGTGCATGAAGAACAGCCGCGGCTCATCGTCGAGCATGTGGTTGTGCAGGGCTGTGACCTCGATGCCGTTCGTCCGCAGCGCCTTCAACACCGGGTTCACTTCGTCGGCGGTGAGCACGAAGTCGCCCGTGACGGCGGCCTTGCCGCCGCCGGTCGGCTGGAAGTTGATGGCGATGGCCGAGCCCATCGCCTCCGGCACCACCATGCCGTGGTCCCGCGGTGTCTGCGCCCGGGGCACGCTGACCGCGTAGACGCCGCCGTTGACCTTGCCCTTGCGCCCGAGCTCGCGGTCGATGGCCGCGGTGTCGAGGTCGAGCGTCTGGTCGGGGGCCGCGGCCCGGACCGGCACGGGGCCTTCGCCGGCCGAGGCTGGCCCAGTATTCCCAAAGGGTGGCGTGCCGCCAGCGGTCGCGCCGCCGAACGGTGTCCGGCTCGCGCCCAAGGCCTCACGCAACGTCATGGCGAGCTTCTGCGGGTCGCCATGCCCGGAGACGTGCATGTAGAGGGTGCCGGGCGAGGCGCGCAGCAGGTGGTTGTGCAGCGCCGTGATCTCGATCCCGTTCTCGATCAGGTGCTGCATGACCGGGTTCACCTCGTCCTCCGTCAGGACGAGGTCGCCCATGACCATGACCTCGCCATCCATCTTCCGAAAGGCGAGCCAGGAGCCCAGAGCGAAGGCAGGCTTCAACGCCACCCCGTCGAGGGTGACGTGCAAGTCGGAACGCGGCAGCCCGACCCGATAGACGTTGCCCGGCATCGCGGCCCCCGGCTTGCCCAGGCCGGTGTCGATGGCGTGCTGCCACTCCTCGCCGGCCGAGGCGGCAGGCGCGTAGGCGATGAGGCCCAGGAGAGCGATGGTTGCAGGCGACGGACGCATGGTCATCTCCGTTGATGTCCTTGCCGAGCGATCCTGACGGCGCGTCAGACCAGCCCCGTCAGGCGCAGGGCCACGCCGGCCGCCGCGCAGGCGGCGAGGGTCGCGATCATGCTGGTCTGGAACCGGAACACGGCCACGACCGCCGCGAGCGCGAGCAGCAGCGCCCAAGGGTT
>NZ_JBAWTG010000049.1:0-38456 GCF_037106235.1 Methylobacterium nigriterrae
CCCGGATGTCCGGCACCGCCTTCGGCTCGATCGTGCTGCATGTGGCGCCTGAAGCCGCGATCGGCGGTCCGCTCGCGGCGGTGCGCGACGGCGACCGCACCCGCCTGTCGATTCGCCAGAAGCGCGTGGACCTCCTGGCGGAACCCGACGAGATCGCCCGGCGCCTGGCGGGCCACCGGCCGCCGCCCCAGCGAGGCTACAAGGCCCTCTACCGCCAGACCGTTACGCAGGCGCCCCACCGCTGCGACTTCGATTTCCTCGCAAGCGAGGCTCGGAACCGTCGAAGATCTCCGGGCGCCCGCTCCAACGGGCGCCCTGTGCCGCGAGCAGCGGTCGACATGGCATCTGGGCAATGATCCGTGATGTCGGCTACCGCGCCGCCTTCCCCTGTTGCATGAAGCCTAGCATGCTGCCTCGGACGGATCGGCCGGCCCATCCCCTCCGGCCATGCAGCACAGCGGGCTCATGGATATCTCGCAACTCAGGACCCTGGCCCACATCGCCGAGCTAGGGAGCGTCAGCAAGGCAGCCGACCGACTGAACATAGCGCAGCCTGCTCTGAGCCGTCAGATCCGCCTCTTGGAGCAGGAACTCGGGACCTACCTGTTCGAGCGCCATGGCCGCGGTATGGTCATCACCGATGTCGGCCGCGAGGTTCTCGCCCATGCCGTACGCATCATGGCCGAGATGGATGCGATCCGCGACACGGTCGCGGCCGGCCGGACCTCCTTCCGTGGCTCCATCTCGATCGGGACGACGCCGACCGTCGCCGAGATCGTTACCGTCCCCCTGGCGACCCGCCTTCGGCAGGAACACCCGAACCTCTCGCTGCGGCTGTCCTCGGCCTATAGCGGGCACATCCTCGACTGGCTGCAGCGGGGCCAGATCGATGTCGCCGTTTCCTACAACCCCAGCCGCTCGCACACCGTGCGCATCGTCCCGATCATGCTGGAGAGCTTGCTCCTCATCACCGCGGGACAGCGTCGACTCGGAGAAACCGTCCCGTTCTCGCGGCTCGCCGAAGAAGAACTCGTGCTCCCAAGCCCCGGGCACATGCTCCGTGACATTGTGGACAATTGCGCCCGTCGTGCCGGCATCCGCATTCGCACCGTGATCGAGGCTGACTCATTCCAGACCTTGATCAACCTCGTACGCACCGGCCTCGGCGCAACGGTCCTGCCGTTGGCTCCGATCTACACGATGGTGGAAGCGGGCGTTCTCTCAGCCTCGCGGCTCACGGATCCCGCGCCGACACGCGAACTCGTCGTCGCCTACGCTGCCGACCGCCCGGTGAGCCTCGCCGCCCGCTTCGTCGGGCAGACGATCGTCGAGATCGCGATGGATCTTGCGAGACGCGGCATCTGGGTCGGGCAGGTGCTTGAACCGGCGAAGGAACTCACAGAACAAGCCCACCCTGAACCGTCTCCTTAGCGCGGAGATCTACCGTTTATTCGAAAGCCCTCTTACCCCATGAGGCGCTCGTCCGTGTTAATGCACCCGGCGACAGAGGGCCGGTTCGCGGTGCCACTACCCCGTGATGTCCGGCGCCAATCAGATCTAGGGAACAGAGATCCATGCCGGAGACGGAGCGGACGATCTTCGGCGCGAAGATTCCCTTTGCGGACCATTGCGGAATCGAGGAACTCGGCGTCGCAGAGGGACACACACGCTTGCGGCTGGCCCTGGGGCCCGAGCACACCAACAATCTCGGGATCGCGCATGGCGGCATCATCTGCACGCTGCTCGACATCGCCATGGGCACGGCCGCCCGCCTCAAGGCGCAGCGCCCGGTGCTGACCCTCGACCTGCAGGCGCGCTTTCTCGCTCCCGGACGCGGGCTCCTCACGGCCGAGGGCTTCGTGGTCCGGGCCGGACGCTCGGTCCTGTTCTGCGAGGCCACGATTACGGCTGAGACGGGCGAACTGATCGCCACGGCGAGCGGTCTGCTCAAGCCCGTGGCTCAGTCTTGAGGACGGGACGGCGACTGAAGCAACCGGAGCCTCTCGAGCCCCGGAGCGATAGAAATCCGGCATATCTGCTAGATGCCGCCCCCCCTTCGTATGGCAAGAAATTTCCGGTAGATTGATGGCTGTTCCTCAATGATCAGGCAACTTGGAGCACGCCAAGTCTAGGTTTCTGACAGCGGAAGACCCGACTGAATATTGATCATCTTTGCCGTCCGTGGATTTCAGTTAGCGGTCGAGTTCCCCGCGGATAAACAGGAGTGCGCGATGGCCTGAACGGCTGTGGTCGCGCCGTAACATCGAATCTCCAGGCTCGCACCTCAGGCGCCGCATCGCTGTGCGGCGCCGATGTCAGCGCGCGCCTCAACGCCAAGAGCCTCGGCGGCAGCGCACGAGAGCCGGCACAACCAATCCAGGGAGGTCATCATGGCCGAGAGCGCCATCATCGGCGGCACGACAGATCTGAGCGAAGCGGAGAAACATACGCCGCGGAGTCGGATCGCTTCGATCGCCGGCGCCTGCGCCGGCAATCTCGTCGAATGGTACGATTTCTTCGTCTACGCCTACACGTCGATCTATTTTGCGGCCGCCTTCTTTCCGGCCGGCGACCAGACGACCCAACTCCTCGCGACCGCGGCCGTCTTCGCCGTTGGGTTCTTCATGCGCCCACTTGGCGGCTGGCTCTTCGGCTACATCGCCGACACCAAAGGCCGGAAGATCTCGATGATCATCTCGGTCGCCATGATGTGCGCCGGGTCGCAGCTGATCGCCTGCCTTCCGACCTACGGCACGATCGGGTTCGCCGCGCCGGCGCTCCTCATCCTCGCGCGTCTCGTGCAAGGCCTATCCGTCGGCGCCGAGTATGGGACGGGAGCGACCTATCTCGCCGAGGTCGCCGGACCGGGCCGGCGCGCCTTCTACGGGTCCTTCCAGTACTTCACGATTATCGCGGGCCAGCTTCTCGCGCTCCTGACGGTGACCGCCCTGCAGCACCTTCTGTCGGCGGAGGACCTCAAGGCCTGGGGTTGGCGCATCCCCTTCGTGATCGGCGCGCTCGGCGCGATCGTGGTCTCGGTGCTTCGCCGTTCCATGCACGAAACCGCGACCGCCAAAAGCATGCATCGCAAGGAGGCAGGCTCGATCAAGGGGCTGATGCGCCACAAGCGGGCGGTGCTGCTGGTGCTGGCGATCACCATGGGTGGCTCGCTCTACTTCTACACCTTCACCACCTACATGCAGAAGTTCCTTGTCCTTTCGGCGGGCTTCAGCGCCACCACTGTCAGCTTCATCATGACTTCGGCCATGGTGTGCTACATGGTCGCGCAACCGATCTTTGGCCTGCTGTCGGACAAGATCGGTATCAAGCGCAGCATGCTGCTCTACTCGACCTGCGCCGTCGTGCTCGTCGTACCGATCCTGCTCTCGATCCAGTTTACCCGTAGTCCGCTCGTCGCTTTCTCCCTAGTGCTGGCAGGTCTTCTGATCGCGTCCTTCTACACGCCGATCGCAGGCCTCGTGAAAGCCGAGCTCTTTCCGGCCGAGGTCCGTGCGCTGGGTGTCGGATTGCCCTACGCGATTGCCAACGCGATGTTCGGTGGGACGGCCGAGTACGTCGCGCTGTCGCTCCGGACGGCCAGCGTCGAACAGTACTTCTTCTTCTACGTCGCCTTCATCAACGGCATGGTGCTGCTCGCCTCGATCGCGCTGCCGCATCTCGACCGGCACGGCTACCTCGATGGCGACGGCGAGATCGAAGCCCGGACCGGCTTCCGCAGCGCTCGCGGCTAGGCATTGGAAGCCGCCGACGCCGCCCGAAGCTAGATCGGTTCGGCATCTCTCATTTCGCAAATGGATATTGGGCCGATTTCGATCGGCCCTTTACAAAAGCCCCAATATATCTTCGTTAGACCGGAGGACCAAGTGGCAACAACAGATCAAAGTACAGACGGCGGTCACGACTGGCAGAGCGATGTGTTTCGCGTTCTCCGCGAGCACGATGTGAAGCACATCGTCTACGTTCCGGACGCAGGCCATACGACCGCGATCCGCCTCGCTGAAGCCGACAACGAGATCAACTCCGTGGTGCTGACCACCGAGGAGGAGGGCATCGGATACCTCGCCGGCGCATGGCTCGGGGGCGAGAAGGGAGCCCTGCTGCTGCAGTCGAGTGGCGTCGGCAACTGCATCAACACCCTGGCGCTGCAGGTCTGCGCCCGCTTCCCGCTGCTGATGGTCGTGACCATGCGCGGCGACTGGGCCGAGTTTAACGCCTGGCAGAACCCGATGGGCCAGGCGACCGAGGCTTCGCTCAAGCTGATGGGCGTGATGACCTGGCGCGCTGACGATCCGAAGGAAGTTGCGCCCCTCCTGCACGGCGCGGCCACCATGGCCTTCAACGGCGATTCCGCCTGCGCGCTGCTTCTCGGACAACGGCTGATCGGAGAAAAGAAATGGGTGAAGTGAACGCGGGCGGCGCCCTTGATCGCCGCAAGGTCGTCGCGCGGCTGCTCGACGGCCGCAAGGACCTCCTTATCGTCACCGGTCTCGGCTCGGCCTCCTACGACGTGATGGCGGCGGGCGACCACGACAACAACTACTATCTCTGGGCCGCCATGGGCTCCGCCGCGATGGTCGGTCTCGGCCTTGCCAAGGCGACGCCGGACCGTTCCGTGCTCGTCATCACCGGCGACGGCGAGATGCTGATGGGCCTCGGCGCGCTCGCGACCATCGCGGTCCAGGCGCCGCCGAACCTGACCATCGCGGTGCTCGACAACGGGCATTTCGGTGAGACCGGCATGCAGGTGAGCCACGCAGGGCGCGGCATCAACCTCGACCGGGTCGCGGAGAGCTGCGGCTTCGCCTGGACCGCGGAGATCCGCGAGATGGGCCAGGTGGAGGACCTGCGCACGAGCCTCGGCGCCCGTCGGGGTCCGACGCTCGCGACCATTAAGGTCGTGGCCGAGAACCTGCCCCGCGTCCTGCCGCCGCGGGACGGCGTCTACATCAAGAACCGCTTCCGGGCTGCGCTCGGCCACGTGCCGATCTGAGCCCGACGCCTCGCGCGGCACGGCCCTAGATCGTGGCGCGCGGGGCTCCAGAGGCTCCGGGAGGAACAAGGAGAGGCAGGATGACGCTCGAACGTTTCCGCAACACCGTGGCAGGCCGTCCGTGCGAGAGCGCGACCGGGCGCTGGTTCACCACCGCCAATCCCTTCGACGGGCGCGACTGGGCCGAACTGCCCCGCTGCGGGCCGGAGGATGCGGAAGCCGCGATCGAGGCAGCGCACGCCGCCTTCACCAAGGGCCCATGGCCGGCGATGACCGCCACCAACCGCGGCAAGCTCCTGCGCCGCCTCGGTGACCTCGTGGCACGCGACGCGGAGAAGCTCGCGGCAATGGAGGTGCGCGACAACGGCAAGCTCTACGCGGAGATGCTCGGCCAGCTCCGCTACATCCCGGAATGGTTTCACTACTACGGCGGGCTCGCCGACAAGATCGAGGGCGGCGTGCTGCCGCTCGATAAGCCGGACGTGTTCACCTACACCAAGCGCGAGCCGCTCGGCGTGATCGTCTGCATCACGCCGTGGAACTCGCCCCTGATGCTGCTTACCTGGAAGCTCGCCCCGGCACTCGCGGCGGGCAACACCGTGGTGATCAAGCCCTCCGAGTTCACCTCCTGCTCGACGCTCGCCCTCATGGAGCTCGTGCGTGAGGCGGGCTTCCCCAACGGCGTCGTCAATACCGTGACGGGCTACGGCGCCGAGGTCGGACCGTCGCTCTGCGAGCACCGCCACGTCGCCAAGGTCGCCTTCACGGGCGGAGATGCGACGGGTGCCGCCGTCTATGCGGCCGCCGCTAAGGGCATCAAGCACGTCACGCTCGAGCTTGGCGGCAAGTCGCCCAACATCATCTTCGCCGACGCCAACCTTGACCACGCGGTCAAGGGCGCGATCTCAGGGATCTTCGCGGCCTCGGGCCAGACCTGCATCGCCGGCTCGCGGCTCCTGGTGCAGCGCTCGGTCTACGAGGAAGTCTCACGTCGCATCGTGGACTTCGCCTCGCAGGCCAAGCTCGGCAACCCGATGGAGGCGGCCACCCAGGTCGGGCCCATCACCACGCAGCCGCAGCGCGAGAAGGTCCTGTCCTACATCGACGTCGCCCGCAGCGAGGGCGCGCGCTGCCTGCTCGGCGGCGGCAAGCCCGAGGCGCCGGAACTGGCGCAAGGCTGGTTCGTGCAGCCGACGATCTTCGGCGAGGTCTCGAACAGCATGCGCATAGCGCAAGAGGAAGTGTTTGGTCCCGTGCTCTCGATCATCCCGTTCGAGGACGAGGACCACGCCGTCGAGATCGCCAACGACAGCCTCTACGGGCTGGCTGCCGGCATCTGGACGACCGACATCCGCCGTGCCCTGCGGCTGCCCGACCGGATTCGGGCCGGCACGGTCTGGGTCAACACCTACCGGGCGGTCAGCGTGATGGCGCCCTTCGGCGGGTACAAGCGCAGTGGCATCGGCCGCGAGAACGGCCAGTCGGCGATCGATGAGTACCTGCAGACCAAGAGTGTCTGGATCAACCTCGCCGAGGACGTGCCCAACCCCTTCGTGATGCGCTGAAGCGCAGACGGCCGAACAAACGCAAAATCCCAGGGAGAGAGCGATGCAGACGATCGACGAGGGTCAGCACCAGGACATCCGCGACGCGGTGCGGGCGCTCTGCGCCGATTTCCCGGCCGAGTACCACCGTCGGATCGACGAGGCCCGCGGCTACCCGGAGGCGTTCGTCGACGCCCTGACCGGGGCGGGCTGGATGGCGGCCCTGATCCCCGAGGAATACGGCGGCTCCGGCCTCGGGCTGACGGAAGCCTCGGTCATCATGGAGGAGATCAACCGCTCGGGCGGCAATTCCGGCGCCTGCCACGGGCAGATGTACAATATGACCACGCTCGTCCGGCACGGCTCGGATGAGCAGCGGCGGCGCTACCTGCCGAAGATTGCGGCTGGCGAACTCCGGCTCCAGTCGATGGGCGTGACCGAGCCGACCGCCGGCACCGACACGACCCGGATCAAGACCACCGCCGTGCGCAAAGGCGACCGCTGGGTGATCAACGGCCAGAAGGTCTGGATCTCGCGCATCCAGCACTCCGACCTGATGATCCTGCTCGCGCGCACCACGCCGCTCGATCAGGTCAGGAAGAAGTCGGACGGATTGTCGATCTTCCTCGTCGACCTGCACGAGGCGAAAGAGAAGGGCATGAGCGTCCGGCCGATCCTCAACATGGTCAACCACGAGACCAACGAGCTGTTCTTCGACGACCTCGAGATCCCGGCCGAGAACCTGATCGGCGAGGAGGGCTGGGGCTTCAAGTACATCCTCACGGGGCTCAACGCCGAGCGCGCGCTGATCGCGGCCGAGTGCATCGGCGACGGCTACTGGTTCATCGACAAGGTCTCGGCCTACGCCAAGGAACGCACGGTGTTCGGCAGGCCGATCGGCCAGAACCAGGGCGTGCAGTTCCCGATCGCGGAGAGCTTCATCGAGGTCGAGGCGGCCAACCTCATGCGCTACGAGGCCTGCCGCCTCTACGACGCGGGCGAGCCCTGCGGGGCGCAGGCCAACATGGCGAAGTACCTCGCCGCCAAGGCGTCCTGGGAGGCGGCCAACGCCTGCATCCAGTTCCACGGCGGCTTCGGCTTCGCGGCCGAGTACGACGTCGAGCGCAAGTTCCGCGAGACGCGCCTCTACCAAGTGGCGCCGATCTCGACGAACCTGATCCTCTCCTACGTCGCCGAGCACATCCTCGGCCTGCCGAGGTCGTTCTGATGACCGGTCGTCTTCCCCTCGACGGTCTCACCGTTGTCACCATCGAGCAGGCGGTGGCAGCACCCTTCTGCTCCTCGCGCCTCGCCGACGCTGGCGCCCGCGTGATCAAGGTCGAGCGGCCGGAGGGCGACTTCGCCCGCGGATACGATGACGTCGCTCCCGGCGGTCAGAGCAGCTACTTCGTGTGGCTCAACCGCGGAAAGCATTCGGTCGTGATCGACTTGGCGACCGACGCCGGCAAGAAGGAACTCCGCGCGCTCGTCGCGCAGGCCGATGTGCTGATCCAGAACCTGAAGCCGGGTGCGCTCGATCGATTGGGCTTCGGCATCGAGGATCTCTGCCGCGAATTCCCGCGCCTGATTGCCTGCTCGATCAGCGGATACGGGGAGACCGGACCGCTGGCCTCCCGCAAGGCCTACGATCTCCTGATCCAGGCGGAGTCCGGCCTGTCCTCGATCACCGGCGGACCCGAGGCGGCAGCCCGCGTCGGCATCTCTATCGTGGACATCGCCACAGGCGCGACCGCGCACGCGGCGATCCTCGAGGCGCTGATCGCCCGCGGCATCACGGGCCGGGGTGCCGACATCCGGGTCTCGATGTTCGACGTCATGGCCGATTGGCTGGCCGTGCCGCTCCTCCATCAGGAGGGCGGGCGCCCGCCGAAGCGGATCGGACTCGCGCATCCCTCGATCGCGCCCTACGGCGTGTTCGCGACCCGCGACGCCAAGCCGATCCTGATCTCGATCCAGAGCGAGCGGGAATGGAAGAAGTTCTGCGCCGTGTTCCTGCGCGAGCTAGGCGCAGCAACGGATCCACGCTTCTCCACCAACGTCGCCCGGACGAAGAACAGGCTTGAGACCGACTCCCTGGTCGCCCGCGTCTTCGCCGAGCTCGGCGAGGACGAGGCGGTGGCCCGCCTGACAGAGGCCGACGTCGCCTTCGCCTCGGTGAACGACATGGCGGCTCTCTCCGGCCACCCGCATCTGCGTCGGATCAGCGTCGAGACGCCGGCCGGTCCGGTCACCTTCCCGGCACCCGCCGCAATCGTGCGCGGCGAGGAGCGGTGCTACGGCCCGGTCCCCGCCCTCGGTGCCTCGACAGGAGGAAGCCGATGACGGCCCCGGATGCCGACCTCGCGCATCTGCGCGGCTGGATCGGTCGCGAGGAGACGCACCCCGCCGAGGTCACGGAAGACCTCGTCGCCCGCTTCCACGCCACCCTCGACCGACCGGGCGCCCCGCCGCGCCGTGGCGAGCCCGCGCCGCGGCTGATCCACCACTGCCTATCGTCGCAGACGGTGCCGACAGCGACGCTCGCAGAAGACGGGCATCCGCAACGCGGGGGCTTCCTGCCGCCGGTGCCGCTGCCCCGTCGGATGTGGGCGGGCAGCACGGTTCGCTTCCACCGCGACATCCACGTCGGCGACATCGTCGAGCGCCGCTCGTCCATCGCCGATGTCTCCCTGAAGCAGGGGCGCACCGGCCCGCTCTGCTTCGTCACCGTGGAGCACGCGCTCTCGGCCGGCGGCGAGCCGGTGATCGGCGAGCGCCAGGACATCGTCTATCGCGGAGCCGAGAGCGGCGTGCCGGTGCAGGCCGCCGCTGCGGAGCTGGGCCGCCACAGCCGCACGCTCGAGCCGAGCGCGCCACTGCTGTTCCGCTACTCCGCGCTTCTGTTCTTCGCCCACCGCATCCACTACGACCGCCGCTACGCGATGGAGGTGGAGCATTATCCGGGCCTCGTCGTTCACGGGCCGCTCCAGGCGGTCCTGCTCCTGAACTTCGCCGCCGACCTGCGCGGCGCACCTCCGGACCGCTTCAGCTTCCGCAGCGGAGCGCCGCTCTTCGACGACGGACCATTCACGCTCAACGCCGACGAATCCGGCGATGGCCTGACCCTCTGGACGGCGGGCCCGGGCGGCACTCCTGCCATGCGTGCGGAGGCGGGCTCGGGCGAGGCGCTCAGGGGCGCGGCATGATTCCGCTGGTGCTGCTGCCGGGTCTGCTCAACGACGCCGATCATTGGCGCGACCGGATCGCCGCGCTCGGCGAAATCGCGCAGAGGCCCAGGTCGGCGACATCACCCGCGGCAACGATGTCGGCACGATCGCCGAGCAGGTCCTGGCCGAGGCGCCCCCGCGCTTCGCCCTGGCCGGCTTCTCCCTCGGCGGCTAGGTCGCGCAAGAGATCCTGCGGCGCGCGCCCGAGCGGGTGACGCGGCTCGCGCTCCTCGACACCGCCTTTCGTCCCGACGACCCCGATCGCGCGGCGGGCCGCCGGGCCCTCGACCGGGCGGCCCGGGCCCCCGGCCGCTTCCACGGCTTCGGCGACCGCCTGCTTGCCAGTTATCTCGACCCGGCGCATCTGACGGACGAAGTCATCGTCTCCCGGGTCCGGGCGATGACCGAACGCCTCGGCCCCGAAATCTTCGTGCGCCAGAACGCCGTCGCTCGGACGTGCTCGCCGCCCTGACTTGCCCGGTCCCCGTGCTACGCGGCGAGGCCGACGCGATCACGCCCCTGGCCGAACATCGCGCCATGGCGGCCCTCATCCCCGGCGCCAAGCTCGCGATCGTGCCGGGCGCCGGGCACATGACACCGATCGAGAAGCCTGAAGCCGTCGCGCGGGCCCTGCGCGACTGGCTGCTCGCCTGGCCGAACGTATCCTCGAAGCGGCTTTCGATACCTGATGGTCTGCCGCACGCCACAAACCGATGGTTGAGGCGATTATCGCCCTGGTCGAGACGGGTGCGTGAGCCGGCGTGAAGAACCGCTTCCGAGCATCAAGCTGCTCTTCATCGGGGATGAGCTGAAGTTCCGCTATGGGCGCGTTGCTGTCCAAACGACGCGCGAACTCCTGACCCCTTCCGGACCTTGCGCTCCATCCCTCCGAAGGTCGGCTTAGGGGCGAGAAGCAGAAGTGCCAGCGGCGGTCACAAGCACGACGGTTGGCGGCCCGGACCAATTGCCCAATTTGCGCGAGCGAGTTCGGACACTCGTTAATGAGCCAGGAACAGGGGCACTGCACTCTGGGCTAGCAGCGATTGCGTCGCTCCGCCGAGGAACCACTCGCGCATGAGCGAGTGCCGGTAGGCGCCCATCACCACCATGTCGGCCCCGAACCGCTTGGTCGCCCTGCGCAGGGTCTCGGCGACGTCGACCTCGACCGGGCGGTCGTCGACCGTGACCTCGACGCCATGGCGCGCGAGGTGTGGGGCAAATTCCGCGCCGGGCACCGTCGACAGCAGCCGCTCGGTTTCATCGACGCAGACCACCGCGACCGCCTCTGCTCCACGCAGGAACGGCAGCGCGTCGTTCGCCGCCCGCGCCGCCTGCGCGCCGCCGTCCCAGGCGACGACGATCCGGCGGGCCCGGAAGGTGTCCCAGCCCGGGGGCACCACGATAACCGGGCGCCCGCTCTCGAAGAGCACGCCCTCCATCAGGTCGCGGTCCGGCATCGCCGCGGAAGGCTCCGCGTCGAGAACCGTCAGGTCGTGCAGGCGGGCGCGGGCTGAAAGCCGCGCGATGAGCTCGTGATACGGAAGGGACGGCGCCTCGGTCGTGCAGGTGACGCCCGCTCCTGCCGCGTTCCCCGCCACCCTCTCCGCAGCGTGCCGAGCGAGGGCGGCCAGGCGACCGTTCTCGGCGCCGATGATCTCGTCGGCGAACCCGCACAGCGGCAGGCCGGTGGCCATAAATCGGAGCGCGGCCGACTGCACGGTGAGGTGGGCGCCCGCGTCCCGCGCCAGCGTCAGGCCGTAGCCCAGGGATGCCGCGGTCTCGTCCCCGCAGCCCTCCTCCGTGATGCCGACCAGGATATCGCGGATGCCCGCGAGAGGGAGGGACGACGGGAGTAACATGGGAGCGCTCCGTGCGATTGCCTCGGCTATCTCTCCCGGTGTGCCCGGCGGCGCGTTGATCCATCGCAAGGTCCTACGGCTAGGATGAGCGCACCTCGGAAACGCAACAAACGGAGGCGATCCCAACGATGACGACGGCGGCCGTGGGCTCAACCGAGACGGGATGGTCGGCTGTCGCCGGATGGGTGCTGCGCCTGCGGGGATGGCTGACGGTCTTGCCGCTGGCCGGCCTCTGCGCCGGCCTGTCGGCGCAGGCGCTCGGCCGGGCGGACGTCGCGGCGGCGGCTTGGACGCTCGCGACCCTGGCGGTCCTCGCCGTCCTCGCGACCCAGGTCGTGATCAGCCTGACGCGGGGCGATGTCGGGCTCGACCTCGTCGCCCTGCTCTCGATGGGCGGCGCGCTGGTCCTGTCGCAGCCCCTGGCCGGCGCCGTGATCGCCCTGATGTACGCCGGCGGTCAGTCGCTCGAAGCCTACGCCGCGGGTCGCGCCGGGCGAGCGATGACGGCGCTGATCGCGCGCCAGCCCCGCACCGCCCTGCGCGAGGAGGCCGGTGCCTTGACGGAGGTACCCCTCGCGGCTCTCGTCCCCGGAGACCGCATCCTGGTGCGCGTCGGCGACGTCTTGCCGGTCGACGGCCGGGTCGCCGCGGGCCGCGCTATGCTCGACCGGTCGAGCCTCACCGGCGAGGCGCTGCCGGTCGCCTTCGAGGCGGACGATGCCGTGCTCAGCGGCAGCGTGAACGTGGGGACGCCGTTCAAGCTGCTCGCCGAGCGGCTCGCGGCCGATAGCACGTATGCCGGCATCATCCGGCTGGTCGAGGCAGCCCAGGCCAGCAAGGCGCCGATGGCGCGCATGGCCGACCGATACGGCCTCGCCTTCCTTGGCCTTACGCTCCTGCTGGCCGGAGGCGCCTGGGCCGCCACCGGCGACGCCGTGCGGGCACTGGCCGTGCTGGTCGTCGCCACGCCGTGCCCGCTCATCCTGGCCGTGCCCGTCGCGCTCGTCTCCGCCCTGTCGCGCGCCGCCGGCATCGGCGTCCTCATCAAGGGCGGCGGCGCCCTGGAGACGCTGGCCAAGATCCGCGTCCTGGTGGTCGACAAGACCGGCACCCTGACCCATGGCACCGCCCGGCTGACCTCGGCCCGGGCCCTCGCCCCGTTCGGCGAGGCGGAGGCCCTGAGGCTGGCCGCCTCCCTCGACCAGGCCTCGGGCCATCCGATAGCGCGAGCCTTGGTCGAGGAGGCGCGCCGGCACGGCCTGGGTCTGTCGCAACCCACGAAGGTCACGGAGTCTCCCGGCGAAGGCGTGAGCGGCTGGGTCGAGGGGCGACATGCCCTCGTCGGCGGGCCTCGCCTTATGCAGATCCACGGCGTCCGCTTCCCGCCAGCGGACGGTGCACAACGCGTCGCCGCGGCGGCGGCAACGGTGTTGGTCGCCGTGGAGGGCGCGCCCGTCGCCGTACTGGAATTCTCGGACCCGTTGCGGAACGACGGAGGCGGGACCCTCGCGGCGCTGCGCGCGTGCGGCATCGAGCGGGTGGTGCTGGCGACCGGCGACCGGCGCGCCGTCGCGGAGGCCCTCGTCGCCGGCCTGCCCGTCGATGCCGTCGCAGCCGACCTCGACCCGGCGGCCAAGACGGGGACGGTGGCCGCCGAGCGACGGAACGGCCCCGTGATGATGGTCGGCGACGGGGTCAACGACGCGCCGGCCCTCGCGGCTGCGGACCTCGGCGTGGCGCTCGGCGCCCGCGGTGCGGCGGCCGCGGCCGAGGCCGCGGACGTCGTCCTGCTCGTCGATAGCCTCGCGCCGCTGCCAGAGGCCATCCGCATCGCCAGGCGCGCCCGCGCCATCGCCCTCCAGAGCGTCTGGGTCGGCCTCGGGCTGTCGCTCTCCGGCATGGTCGCGGCGGCGCTGGGGTACCTCACGCCCCTCCAGGGCGCCCTGCTCCAGGAAGCCATCGACGTCGCCGTCATCCTCAACGCCATGCGCGTGCTCGGCGGCTGGGCCGCTCGCGAGCCGTCGGCGCAGGGCGTCCCGCAAGCGACGTGAGGCCAGCCAAGCGTCGCCCGGCGGCTTGCGCTGGATCAAGGTGGGCGGCGCTACCCGAGCCCAGGCTTCCTCAGTCGGAACCGACCCGCGACGGAGGTGGCCATGTGCTACGCGAACATCCTCGTTTCCGCCGACCTCGGAAACGGGGCTCCGGAGCGCATACGGCTCGCCGCCGGTCTCGCCAGGCGCTTCGAGGCCACCCTCACGGGCGCGGCTGCCCACAAGGTGCCGGCGCCCATCCTGGTGCGCGACCTCGACGACGCCATCGAGCAGGAGGAGCGCAACAAAGCGCAAGTGCGTGAGATCTTCGAACAGGCGCGCGCCCTGTTCGAGCGCAGCGCCGGCGATGGGACCCGCACGGAGTGGCAAGCCGCCCTCGCCGGACCCGTCACGCATCTCGTCGAGCAGGCGCGTGCCGCCGACCTCGTCGTGGTCGGCCGGCGCGGGCCGGAGGACGAGGACACAGGCCCTCTCGGCGTGCCGCCCGGGCCCGTGCTGATGGAGGCGGGCCGGCCCGTCCTCGTCGCGCCGCCGCGGCTCGTCCACATGAAGGGCACCCGCATCGTCGTCGCCTGGAAGGACGGGCCGGAGGCGAGGCGCGCGGTGACGGCGGCGCTGCCCTTCCTCCGCGACGCGGACGAGGTCTTCGTCGCGACGGTCGGAGCCGATGCGCGGCATGAAGGAGCGGAGGCGGTGACCGGCCATCTCGCGCGACACGGCGCCCACGCCACCACCCACCTCCTGCGGGCGGTCGGGAGCGAGGGCCGTGAGATCCTGGACTTCGCCATGCGCGAGGACGCCGACCTGATCGTGATGGGCGCTTTCGGCCATTCCCGACTGCGGGAGTGGATCTTCGGTGGCGTCACCCGCGATGCCCTCGAACGCTCCCCGGTCTGCTGCCTGATGTGCCACTGATGCGCGGGCACGACCTACTCGTTGGCACCGCTGCCTCCTTGGGCCTGCTCGTCGTCTCGCCCGTCGCGGCCCGGGACGCCTTGGCGGCACGGGGCGAGGCATTCGCGCGCGAGCACTGCGCCCGGTGCCATGCGGCCGGCTCCAGGGCGGCGAGCCCGATGCGCGAGGCACCGCCCTTCCGCACGCTGAGCGTCCCCGGCTGAGCGTTCCGCGTTGGAGCGGGCCAGCGCGTTGAGGCGACGGTCGACGAGCGCGATGCCCTCGTAGTGGAAGTCGCCGAGCCGGGCATCGTCGCCCGAGAGGTGCCACGAGGCCGACTGCACGATCAGGTGCGCGCCGGCGGCCTTGGCCAGCGTCAGGCCGTAGCCGATAGCCGAGGAGGCTTCCTCGCGTTCGCCCTCGACGGCGGTGCCGACGAGGACGTCGCGTATGGCGGCGAGCGGGGATGGGGAGTTCTCTTGCTTGGGTCGTCTCCGGTCCCGAGCCCCACGGTTCGACCCGTCCCGGGCCGGCGACCTTGATCCACCTCAAGAGCCGGCCCGGCCGAACGATTGTTCGTGACCCTTAACATGGAGTAGCCTCACGGACGCGAAGTCGGGATGTCGTGCGGGTCACTTGCACCGGGGCGTCCACCGCCGCGGCTTGGGGCCAATTCCCCAGGTGGTGAACGATGACGAACCCCATCGCCTCCCTCGAATCATATCAAGTCTCGGAGACATCGACCGGCGACGAGCTCCGGCAGACCCTCGACGAGGTGGGCATCTGCATCTGGTCGCTGGACATTCCAACCGGCCGCGCCACGGTCTCCCCGACCTGCGCCCGCCTCTTCGGCGTCCCAGCCGAGGAGCTGACCACCTTCGCCGCCTCCCAGGCGCTCGTGCATCCGGAAGACCGACAGGCCCGGGCTGACGCGATACAGCGCGCGCTGCGAGAGGGCGGCAGCTACGAGGTCGACTACCGCGTCGATCGGCCGGACGGGCATGTCTGCTGGTTGCGCTCGCGCGGACGGGTGCAGCTCGACGGGAGGGGGAGTCCCTTCCGGCACCGAGGCGTCGTGCTCGGCATCGACGAGCAGAAGCAGGCCGAGATGGAGCTCCGGGCACGCGAGGCGCATCTCCAATCCATCCTCGACACCGTGCCAGAGGCCATGGTCGTCATCGACGAGGCGGGTCTCATCCACTCGTTCAGCGCGGCGGCCGAACGCCTGTTCGGCTACCCGGCCGCCGAAGCGGTCGGGGAAAACGTCCGCATCCTGATGCCTGAGCCGATGCGGGGCGAGCACGACGGCTACCTCGACCGCTACCGGCGGACGCGCGAGCGCCGCATCATCGGCACAAACAGGGTCGTGACGGGCCAGAGGCGGGACGGCTCGACCTTCCCGATGGAATTGGCCATCGGCGAGATGCGCTCGGGCGAGCAGGTCTACTTCACCGGCTTCATCAACGACCTGACCGAACGCCACAACACCCAGGCGCGCCTCCAGGAGCTCCAGGCCGAGCTCGTGCACGTATCCCGCCTGAGCGCGATGGGCGAGATGGCCTCGACGCTCGCCCACGAGCTGAACCAGCCGCTCGGGGCCATCAGCAACTACACGAACGGCTGCAAACGTCTCCTGGCCCACCCCGACCCCGCGGCCATCGCTAAGACGATGGAGGTTCTCGACAAGGCCGCCGAGCAGGCGCTGCGGGCCGGGCAGATCATCCGCCGCCTGCGCGAGTTCGTCGCCCGGGGCGAGACGGAGACGCGGGTCGAGCCGGTCGCGCGGCTGATCGAGGAAGCCAGCGCCCTCGCGCTCGTCGGCGCCCGCGAGCAGGGGGTTACGGCACGCGTCGCGCTAGCCCCGAACACGAACCCGGTCCTGGCCGACCGGGTGCAGGTGCAGCAGGTGCTGGTCAACCTGTTGCGCAACGCCCGCGAGGCCATGCAGCACGGCGAGCGGCGCGAGTTGACCATCGACGCGCGTCCCGCCGGGCCGGAGACCGTCGAGATCGCCGTCTCGGACACCGGGCCAGGTATCTCGGACGAGGTCGCAGATCGGCTGTTCCAGCCCTTCGTCACGACCAAACAGGGCGGGATGGGTGTCGGTCTGTCGATCTGCCGCACCATCGTCGAGGCGCATGGCGGCCGCTTGTGGGTCGAGCGCAACGACGCCGGCGGGGCGACCTTCCGGCTGACGCTGCCGGCCGCGCACAACGGAGACCTGGGCCATGGCGGCTGACCTTGTGCACGTGGTCGACGATGACCCGGCCATGCGGGATTCGGTCGCCTTCCTCCTCGATACGGCCGGCTTCGAGGTGCGGCTCTACGAGGCCGGCACGGAACTGCTCGGGCAACTCCCGAAGCCCTCCCGGGGCGCCATCCTGACCGACATCCGCATGCCCGGCATCGATGGGCTGGAACTGCTCCGGCGCCTGCGGGCGGCCGGCCAGAACCTTCCGGTCGTGATGATGACGGGGCACGGGGACGTACCGCTGGCCGTGGAGGCGATGAAGCTCGGGGCTTGCGACTTCATCGAGAAACCCTTCGATGACGAGGCGCTCCTGCAGGCGCTGCGTTCCGCGCTGGAGCGAGGCAGGTCGGTCGCGGCGGTCGACCCCGGCCTTCAGGAGTTCGTGCGGCGGGTCGGAACCCTGAGCGAGCGCGAGCGGCAGGTGCTGAATCACCTGGTCGCCGGCGGCACCAGCAAAGAGATCGGGCGCGCACTCGACATCAGCCCGCGCACCGTCGAGATCTACCGGGCCAAGCTCATGGCCAAGACGCAGGCCGCGAACCTGCAGGAACTGGTGCGATGGGCGGTATTGGCCGGCCTCGCGTGAGGTGGGCTTGAGGCAGGTCAAGGCGAGCGCCCGGGTTCCTCTCGCAAGATGTCGGCTTAGAACCGCCCGAACACCACGCCCCGGCGACCGTCATGCCGTCAGATCCTTCCAGACTCATCTACGTCGTCGACGACGACCTGGCCGTCCTGCACTCCACCCGCTTCCTGCTTGAGAGCGAGGGCCACCAGGTCGAGACCTTCGCGGACGGACGGGAGTTGCTTGCGGCCTTCCCCGGCCCGAGCCCGGCCTTCGTGCTGCTCGACCAGGTCATGCCAGGGATGAAAGGCCTGGAAGTGTACGCGAGGCTGCGGGACGTCGACGTCCACGTTCCCGTGGTGCTGATCACCGGACACCCCGACCCGGGCATCCGCACGCGGGCGCGTCCCGCGGGCGTGCCCTTGATCGAGAAACCCCTCGCGTTCGATGCGCTCTTGGCGATGCTCGCCGCCGACGGGGCCGCCACGGGCCCCGCCCTTCAGGTTTGATCAGCACCCCGAAGGCAGCCCGCCGCGGGACTTCGCGGGCGCGGCGGCTCGCGCGGAACGGCCCAGGGCGCAAAGCGCGGGGCACGGCGTGCGCTTTCCCCGTTCCGGCTGACCCGGGATGCTGACAGGCGGCGCGAGCCCGGCCTTGATCTGGCGCAAGCCGGACGGGGTTTCTCAGGCCCCGTGTCGGGAGTATTTGTGCGCCAGAGTCTCGCAGGGATGGTGGAAGAGGTAGTAGCCGAACGCCGCGGTGGCCTCCCACGCCGGGTCGGGTTGAAATCCGAACGGCAGACTCTCATCCTCGCGCACGTTCGCGCCGAAGTCTCAAGCGCCCGGACGGACGAAACAGGGGACCAGCATGGCCTCGCGCACGGCGCAGCATACCCCCGGTTCAAGCCGGTGCTGGAACACCCGATAGAGGGTCGGCGGAGGTCGGATGGCCGGCATCGGGCCCTCTTGCTGGTGCGGCGCCCGGAGAAAATCGAGACGGGAGCGCCGGAGCCGCGTGCGACACCGGCGAGCTCGTCTCAGGCCGCCTTGGCGAGTACCGCCTCGGTGACGTCGTGCGACAGGGTCGTCGCCTCCGTCTGGTAGTCGGCCACGCCCTTGGTCAGGAAGGCGGCCTGGAGCTCGACGGCGGCCTGGAGCGAGCCGCATCCGGCCAGGGCCGCGAGATGCTCCGCCTGCGCCTGGATGCGGTACCCCGTGAACCGCATCGTCTCCGCGGCGATGCGCAGCGGCAGGTCGATTGCGAAGACGCGCCAAGTGCCGATGCCGGTCTTGATGACCTCGGCGGGATCGGTAAGCGGCGAGGGCTGAATTTGCGTCACGTGCTCGGAATGCATGGGAAACTCCGTGTCATGGCATGCCGACCATCAGAGATTGCTGCGAACTCACCGGCCTTGATCCAGATCAAGCAAGAGAATTCGATGACCGATGCGATGTTTTCATAAAAATCCCAATAAATTGCCAAGCTGACCCAAGTAGAACGAATACTGGGTTCTCCACCGTCTTGAGCCAGATCAATGCCTTGCTCCCTGACCACGGGAACCTTGGTCCATGGAAGGCGGCAGGCCGTCTGCCGCTCGGTCCCGGCGCCCGGTGCTGCGGCCCCCAGCCGCCGGGGCCATCCTCCGCAAGGAGAAACCGATGCGCTCCATCGAGAACCGGACCGAAGACACGGTCCTGAACTCGCTCAACGTCCTGCTCGGCGTCGCCCTGCTCATGACGCCCTGGTACCTGGGATTAGGGAGCGAGACCGCCGCAGCGCGCAACGCCTTCGCCAGTGGCGTCGCCATCGCCATCATCGCGGTGCTCGCCATCAGCAAGTCCTACGACTGGGAGGAATATATCAATCTCGCCATCGGCCTATGGGTCGCCGTCGCCCCCTGGGCGCTCGGCTTCGCGCACAGCGGGTCGCCCATGTGGGCGCACCTCGCGATCGGGCTCGCCGTGGCCGTCCTGGCCGCGTTCGAGCTGTGGCGGCTTTATCGGGCGCCCGAGGCTCGCTCCGTCTGAGGCGCCATCCAGCGCCAGCGAGGCCGCGTCGGCAAGTTGCCTGGCAGGGCCTCGCCCAGGACCTTTGATCCGTCCCCGCCGGAGCGGCGCCATGACCCTCGACCCCCTCGCGCTCGCGGTGGCCGCCTCGTTCACCGCCGGCTGCGCGTCCATCCACGCCCTGGGCCGCCATGCCGACGCCGTCACGCTCGTCCTGGGCCTGCTGGCCTACGGGCTCGCCACCGAGTTGGGCTCCTTGCTCGCGGGCCGCAACGGCATCGTCGTGCTGCCCGACCCCGTGCACGCATGGGGACTCGTGGCGGCCGCGAACATCTGAGCGCCGCGGCACGCCTACGTAGTTGCCCTTAAGCGGACTTGCTTAAGCGAGCGCCCGGAATTTCGCGGCCGGCAGCGCGGGGCCAATCTCCGCTCATCCGATACGGGTGAGGAGCGACGAGATGACCACCGAGTACACGCTACCGATGCCCCCGCACGCAGCGGCCGGCCATCCCGCTCCCGTTTCAAGCGTGAAGGGCAGTATCCTGTTCGCGGGGTGCCCCGATCTCGTCGGCACGCCCTTCTCCTACACCCGCGAGGAGGAGATCTATGGCGAGGGCGAGGAAGCCGAGTTCGTCTACAGGGTCGTCGGCGGCGCGGTGCGCACCCACAAGGTGCTGAGCGACGGCCGCCGCCAGATCACCGGCTTCCACTTGCCCGGTGATCTGTTCGGGTTCGAGCAGGGGGAGACCCACCGCCACACGGCCGAGGCCCTCGCCGACACCAAGATCCTGATTTTCAGGCGGCGCCAGGTCGAGCGCGCCGCCACCGACCGGGCGGAGGTCGCCTGTCTGCTCTGGGGCATGGCGACGAACAATCTGCGCCTCGCCCTGGACCTCACACTCCTGCTCGGGCGCCGTTCGGCGACGGAGCGCGTGGCCGCCTTCCTGATGGAGGTCGACGAGCGCCTGGGCGGCAGCGGGACCTTCGCCCTGCCCATGACCCGGCGCGACATCGCCGATTACCTCGGACTCACCATCGAGACCGTGTCGCGCACCATCTCGCAACTCGAAGAGGACGGGGCCCTGCAGCGCGACGGCGGCCGGCAAGTCAGCCTGCGCCGAGCCCAGCTCCGCCGCGTGGTCGAGGACTGAGCCGGCCGCCAACGAAGGAGGGGCGCATGTCGCGAGAGATAGACCGAGCCTGGTGCCATGTCCTCGCCGCCGCTGCATTGCCGGTCGCCGCGAACGTGGCATCGCGGCGCGCCTGTTAGGAGGCCGCGGCCGCGGCGCAGGTGGACGTGGCGGTCCAGCGGGCCGCCGCGATCCGGTCGGGCGTGGCGGAGCCCGAGGCGAGACGCCCACAGCCTCGACCTCGCGCGTGCTCATCCTCACACCCTCACGGATGAGTCGGAATCCCCTCCGCTGCCGCAACCGACACCCTGGCAGATCCAGCGCGCCGAGACTTACAAGGCGATGACCGTCCGGCCGTCGACCGTCTCGCCCGCCTGTGGCTCCTCCGGGTCGGCTTCGTCCGAGCCGCACTGCATTATATCGCCTTCGACGCGGCGGTGATCGGCATGCCGCACCGGCCAGGCCCAGTCCCTGACCTCC
The DNA here is from genome assembly GCF_037106235.1 of Methylobacterium nigriterrae. Lineage (NCBI taxonomy): Bacteria > Pseudomonadati > Pseudomonadota > Alphaproteobacteria > Hyphomicrobiales > Methylobacteriaceae > Methylobacterium > Methylobacterium nigriterrae. The sequence goes on from NZ_JBAWTG010000049.1 coordinate 21,016, forward strand.
GGCATGTCGTCGCCAGTCCGGCAGACGTGTTCGCGATGGGCAGCCAGCGCGTTCCGGAGTGCCTCCTCGGAGTGCTCGCCCCGGACCTTGAGCCGAGGCACGGCTCGCAGCGCGGCCTGGGCGAGATGGAACCGGTCGAGCCGGTTCAGCACGCACATGTCGAAGGGCGTCGTCGTCGTGCCCTCCTCGATGAAGCCGTGCACGTGGAAGTTCGCGTGGTTCGTCCGCTTGTAGGTCAGGCGATGGATCAGCCACGGATAGCCATGGTAGGCGAACACCACCGGCCGGTCGCGCGTGAACAGGCTGTCGAAGGTCGGGTCGTCAAGCCCGTGCGGATGCATGGCGCGGGAGGGCAGCGTCATCAGGTCGACGACGTTCACCACCCGGATCCGCAGTTCCGGGACGTGCTGGCGCAGCCAGTCCACGGCCGCGAGCGTCTCCTGGGTCGGCACGTCCCCGGCGCAGGCCATGACCACGTCGGGCTCCGCCTCGCCCTCGTTCGAGGCCCAGTTCCAGATACCGGCGCCGGCCGCGCAGTGCCGCGCGGCCTCGTCCAGGCTCAGCCACTGCAGAGCAGGCTGCTTACCCGCGACGACCACGTTGATGCGGTCGTAGGTGCGCAGGCAATGATCCGTGACGCAGAGCAGGCTGTTCGCGTCCGGCGGCAGGTAGATGCGGGCCGTGTCGCCGCGCTTGTTCGCCACGAAGTCGATGAAGCCGGGGTCCTGGTGGCTGAAGCCGTTATGGTCCTGTCGCCAGACGTGGGACGACAGCAGGATGTTGAGCGACGGCACCGGCCGGCGCCACGGCAGGTCGCGTGAGGACTTCAGCCACTTGGCGTGCTGGTTCACCATCGAATCGACCACGTGCACGAAGGCTTCATAGGTCGCGAACAGGCCGTGCCGGCCGGTCAGCACGTACCCCTCGAGCCAGCCCTCGCAGAGGTGCTCGCTCAGCACCTCCATCACGCGGCCGTCGCGGGCGAGGTGGTCGTCACTGGGCAGGATGAGCTCTTGCCAGGCGCGGTTCGTCACCTCGAGCACTGCGTCGAGCCGGTTCGAGGCGGTCTCGTCGGGGCCCATGATGCGGAAGTTGCGAGTCTCGGCGTTGAGGGTGAGCGTTTCTCGCAAGTACGCCCCGAGCGCTCGGGTGGCCTCGGCCTTGGAGCGGCCTGGCTCCGGCACCGCGACGGCGTGACACCGAAGGTCCGGCAGCCTCAACGGCTGGCTCTTGTGCGCGTTGGCGTGGGGGTTCGCGGAGATGCGGCGGGGCCCCTTCGGCGGCAGCGCGGCGAGATCAGGCACGAGCGAGCCGTCTTCCGCGAACAGCTCCTCCGGCCGGTAGGAGCGCATCCAGGCTTCCAGGACCGCGAGGTGCTCCGGGATCTCCCGCACGGTCGCCACCGGCACCTGGTGCGCGCGCCAGGTGCCCTCGACCGGCTTGCCGTCCACCGTCTCCGGCCCCGTCCAGCCCTTGGGGCTGCGCAGCACGATCATGGGCCAGCGCGGCCGCCCGACCTCTCCGGGTCGCGCGCCCGCCCGGATCTCCGCGATGGCGTCGAAGGCCGCATCGAGGGCCGTCGCCATCGCTTGATGCATGGGGCCCGGCTCGTCGCCCTCGACGAAGGTCGGCTCGTAGCCGTAGCCGACGAGAAGAGTCCGCAGTTCATCCCCTGGCAGGCGGGCGAGGATGGTTGGGTTCGCGATCTTGTAGCCGTTGAGGTGAAGGATGGGCAGGACGGTCCCGTCGTTGCGCGGGTCGAGGAACTTGTTCGAATGCCACGCGGCGGCGAGCGGTCCCGTCTCGGCCTCGCCGTCGCCGACCACGCAGGCGACGGTCAGGCCGGGGTTGTCGAGGGCCGCGCCGAAGGCGTGAGCAAGGGAATAACCGAGCTCTCCGCCCTCGTGGATCGAGCCCGGCAGCTCGGGCGAGGCGTGGCTCGGGATGCCGCCGGGGAACGAGAACTGGCGGAACAGCCGGGCCATGCCGTCGCTGTCCCGCGCCACGTCCGGGTAGATCTCGCTGTAGGTGCCCTCGAGGTAGGCGTTGGCGACGAGCCCCGGCGCGCCGTGGCCCGGCCCCCAGACCGCGATCATGTCGAGGTCGCGCTGGCGGATGACGCGGTTCAGGTGGGCGTAGATGAAGTTGAGGCCCGGCGTCGTGCCCCAGTGGCCGAGGAGCCGGGGCTTGACGTGCTCGGGCTTCAGCGGCGCGCGCAGCAGCGGGTTGGCCATCAGGTAGATCTGCCCGACCGACAGGTAGTTCGCGGCGCGCCAGTAGGCGTCGATCCGCTTCAGGCTCTCTGGTCCGAGCGGCCCGGGCACGAAGGCCAGGGTCCGGTCGCCAGCATGGTGCCCGCCGTCTCGGCATTCCCTCGGTTCGCGCCTCGCGTCCATGTCGGCCTCCCGGCGGATGCGGATACCCGGGGCGACCGTGCCGGCACCCAGTGCCGAGGGCGTTGAGGTGGATCAAAGCGCGCCCGAAGCGGGCCGGCAGAATGGCCCCGTCAGGCAAGACGGGAGCGCGCGATGACCCTGGTTCTTCGATCCACCTTCGTCACGACGGTCCGCCGCGCGCGGGTGCCGGTCAGGCTGGCGCCGCTCAACGACGCCGGCCCCCGGCTCGTCACGAATGCCGCGCGCTACCGGAGCATCGGCAGCCTGCAAGCGCTCGCCTTGGCCATCGCCGCCTCGGTGGTGACGCCCGCGCTGCTCTGGCTCGCCCTCTGAGTCCCCACTGCCGAACCGAGGAGACGAGCCATGGACGACATCACCGTGCGCCAGCAGGTGCTCGACGAGCTGGAATACGCCCCCATGATCGACGCCGCGCAGATCGGCGTCACGGTCGAGAACGGCATCGTGACGCTCACCGGGCATGTCCGGAGCTATGCCGAGAAGGGCATCGCCGAGCGGGTCACGCTCCGCGTCCGCGGCGTGCGCGCCGTGGCCGAACAGATCGAGGTCCGCTACCCGGACAACCCCCGCATCGGCGACGAGGCCCTGGCCGACCGCTGCGCCCGGGTACTCGAATGGGACGTGCGGATCCCGGAGAACTCGGTCTCGCTCAAGGTCGAGCGGGGCTGCGTCACGCTCCAGGGCTGCGTGCCCTACTACCACCAGAAGGCGGCCGTCGATAAGGCGCTGCGCCGCCTCGCCGGCGTCACCGACATCGTCAACCTCATCGCCGTGAAGCCGTCGGTCCGGCCCTCCGAGGTCAAGTCCCGCATCCTCGCGGCCCTGATGCGGAGCGCCCGGGACCCGGACACCATTCGGGTACAGGTGGACGGCGATAGGGTCACCCTCGACGGCTGCGTCGACGTCTGGCGGGAGCGCGAACTCGCCGAGCGAGCCGCCTGGTCCGCGCCCGGCGTCCGCGCCGTTGAGGATCGCCTGACGCTCGCCTGCTGAGGTTCGTCGATGCTGGTGATGGTGCTGCGCGAGATCGGCGCCTCCCTCGTTCCCGAAGAGCGGCCGGACCCGGAGCCCGGGCCCGGCGAGGTCCGCATCCGGGTGGAAGCCTGCGCCGTCTGCCGAACCGACCTCCACGTCATCGACGGAGACCTGCCTCAGGCGGTCTATCCCATCGTGCCGGGCCACGAGGTCGTCGGCATCGTCGAGGCGGTCGGCACAGGCGTGACCGCGCCGCGGCCGGGCACGCGGGTCGGCGTGCCATGGCTCGGGCACGCCTGCGGCCGCTGCGCCTACTGCGAGACCGGCCGGGAGAACCTCTGCGACGCCCCCGGCTTCACCGGCTGCACGCGCGACGGGGGATTCGCGAGCCACATCCTGGCCGAGGCCGCCTTCACCATCCCGCTCGACGCGAACCTGGACCCGGTCGGGACGGCGCCGCTCCTCTGCGCCGGGCTGATCGGCTGGCGCACGCTGCGGATGGCCGGCGAGGCCGTGACCGTCGGTCTCTACGGCTTCGGGGCGGCCGCCCACATCCTCGCCCAGGTTTGCCGCTGGCAGGGGCGACGCGTGTTCGCGGTCACCCGCCCCGGTGACCGGGAGGCGCAGGACTTTGCCCGCTCGCTCGGAGCCGAGTGGGCCGGAGGGGCGGACGAGACGCCACCGGAGCCACTCGACGCCGCTCTTATCTTCGCGCCCGACGGCCGCCTGGTGCCGACCGCGCTCACTGCGGTTCGCAAGGGTGGCCGCGTGGTCTGCAGCGGCATCCACATGAGCGACATCCCGGCCTTTTCCTACGACCTCCTCTGGGGCGAGCGGTCTGTGCGCTCGGTGGCGAACCTCGCGCGCGAGGACGCCCGCACCTTCTTCGAGGTCGTGCCGCAGGCCGGCATCGTCACCTGCACGCGCACCTACCCGCTGTCGCAAGCCAACGTGGCCATCGCGGCGCACCGGTTCGGGACCCTGAAGGGCGCCGCCGTGCTCGTTCCCTGATGCTCAAGGTCCGCCGACCGACGTCTCGCGTGCGCTCAAACAGACACAGGAGGATGTTTGCGGCACCTTCGAACGCGCGCGACGGAGGGTCGGTTCTCGATGCGGGAGCGGCAGAACGATGACGGCGTGCCGCTCGGCGAGCAGCACCATGGGCTTGTTGCCGTCACTGGCCTCGAAGGTCCGGAACCCGGCCTCCTCGAGGAGGTCCATCGCATCCATGCGGATGAGACCGTCGTCCACGATGAGGGCATAGGTCGCTGGCTGATCGGATGGCTCGCTCATCCAAACACAAGTCACGGTACCGCTGAAATGTCCGTCCGCACGATGCTCTCTCTCCCTTGAGGTGGATCAAGGTTTGCGTCGTGCGCGCGAGCGAGGATGCCCGCGGGTCGGGAGGCCCAAGCAGCGGAGGCAGTCATGCGGATCTCCAACATCATGGTCTCGGTCGACCTCGGGGCCGCGGCCGCAGACCGCGTCCAGCTCGCCGCCGGCCTGGCCGAGCGGTTCCGGGCGAAGCTGAGCGGGGTCGCCGCACGCCCGGTGCTGGCGCCCATGCCGGTCGGCGACATACTGAAGGTCGAGCGCGTCTGGGCGGCCGAGGAGCGTCTGGCCGACGAGCAACTCGCGGAGGCGAAGGCCCTCTTCGAGCGCGAGGCCGGGCCAGCGCCGAGGACGGCTTGGCTTGCGGCGCCCACCGACCCGTTGGCCCACCTCGTGGAGCAGGCGCGCACCGCCGATATCGTGGTGGTCGGTCGGCAGGGTCCGGCGGACGGCGACCCGGGCCTCATGGTGGTGCCGACGGGCGCGCTGCTGATGGAGGTCGGTCGTCCGGTCCTGATCGCGCCACCCGGCATCGAGCACCTCGCTGCCAAGCGTGTCGTGGTGGCCTGGAAGGACACGCGCGAGGCGCGGCGCGCCCTCCACGACGCCCTGCCGTTCATGAGCCAGCCCGAGCGGACCTGCGTCGTGGCCGTGGGACCGGACGCGCACCACGAAGGCGCCGAGGGCGCGGCCGAATACTTGTCCGGGCACGGCATCAAGGCCACCACCCACCTGCTCCCGAGCCCGGCCATCGGCCCAGCCGACGAGCTGCTGCGCTTCGCCCAGCGCGAGGATGCCGACCTCATCGTCATGGGCGCCTACGGCCACAGCCGCCTGCGCGAGTGGATCTTCGGCGGCGCCACCCGCGACATCCTGCAAACGACACCCGTCTGCTGCCTGATGAGCCACTGATGCGCCCGGCTGCCACCCTCCTGGCCCGAGCCTTCGCGGTGCTGCCGGCTTTTCTTGCCATGCCGGCTGCAGCATGGGACCGGCAGGTAAAGCAGGGCGAGACCCTCGCTCAGACCAACTGCGCCCGGTGTCATGCGGTCGGCCGTTCCGGGGAGAGCCCGCTGCGGGCCGCACCGCCCTTCCGCGAGCTCCATACGCGCTACCCCGTCGAGGATCTCGGCGAGGCGCTCGCCGAAGGCATCCGGACCGGTCACCCCAGCATGCCGGAGTTTCGGTTCGACCCGGACCAGGCCGAGGCTCTGATCGCCTACCTGAAGTCCCTGGAGCGCTGAGCGAGGAGAACCACGATGGAGCTCCGCTGTCTCCTCGTCCCGACCGCTCCCGGCCGCGACACCACGCGCCGGCAGGCGCAGCAGCGCGCCTGTATGCCCATATACCGGCTCTCATGGCGCACCGAAGTATCGTGCGTACAAGGCCGTAGAGGTGAGGCTCACCTGGCCCGGGCCGCCGTGACTTGCGGTCCTCACCGCCGAGGATCGTGGCAGTGCATGTGCGGGGGCGCCGTGCCGCAGTCCAAGCTACAGGTCTGGTGTGGCTTGCAGAACCACTGCAGGGTGCCGCGCTTCGGGCACGAGCCCGAGCAGTGACGGTGGGGCGCGTTCGCCGGCTCGACGAAGTCCCCGTTCGCGTCATGCGAACCGGCTGATCTTTGCGCGTGCGTGGTCGGCGCGTTTGCCGCGACCGCGACGAGGGCTAGGAAGGCCGCGCCTGCCTTGGCTGTGCACTCGAAAACGGGCATCAGTGGCTCATCAGGCAGCAGATGGGGGCGGCGGCCAGCAGGTCGCGGGTGACGCCCCCGAAGGCCCACTCGCGGAAGCGACCGTGGCCGTAGGCGCCGGTGACGAGCAGGTCGGCGGCCTGCTCGGAGGCCGCGTCGACCAAGGCCTCGGCGGCCGCGGCGCCGTAGGCGTCCTTGCGAACGGCGGTGGCGTAGACGTCGTGGGCCTGCAGGAACCCGACGATGTCCCGCGGGTCGGCAGCACCGTTCCCGTCGTCGACGGACACAACGACGACCTGGGAGGCCCGCTTCAGCAACGGTAACGCGTCCCATACCGCCCGGCGTGCCTCGCGGGTGTTCTTCCACCCGACCGCGACGCGCTTGGCGTCGAGGTGGTCGATCCCCGGCGGCACAACCAGGACCGGCCGCCCGAGACGCATGACGAGATCTCCCGGGTTGACCGAGAACAGCGTGGGCCCGGGCTCGGTCTTGCGTCCGACCACGACGAGGTCGGCGGCGCCGGCCTGTGCGACGAGGAAGGGCAGCGGGAACTCGATGTTGGAGCGCCACTCGATGCGGCTGCGCGCCCCCGCCGCCTCCTCGAAGGCGGCATGGGCCTGCCTGAGGTCGTTCAGGACGGTCTCGTTCGAGGCGGTCAACGCATAGGCGCTCGCCGGCGTCGGTCCCGCCGGCGGGACGGCGTAGGCCGGGGTTTCGGCCGCCACGCCGATGAGGCGGGCGCGGAAGTCGTCGGCGAGGTGGCCTGCCAAGCCTACACGCTCCTTCGCCTTTGCGGTTAGGTCCACCGCCACCATGATGCTGGCAAAGGTCATGGGAAGTCTCCGGTCGGGAGGCGATCAGGAAGCGTGCTGATGTTCCTGGGCGGGCGGGATCGGCGGTCTCGCCCATCCGCTTGCGGCTCAGGCCAGCGTCAGGTGGTCCTCGACGGCGCGAACGCCCGGAGCCGACCAAGCGGCATTCTCGGCAAGCTCGCGCTCGTACCAAGCGTTTACCTTGCCCTCCAGGATGACCTTGGCGTCTTTCACCGTCACCTCGGTGGCGTCCGCCTCAAGCTCGGCGTTGCGCTTGAGCGCCGCCATGATCTTCGAGCGAACGTCGGGCGCGCTCGCCTTCGGTGTCACCTCGATGGTGTTCATGATGCCGGCGACGCCCGCGAGGCGCCGGATCGACCGGTAAGCCTCCTCCTTCTGGTACTGCCAGTCGACCTTGCCGCTGAGCGTCACCCAGCCGTTCTGGACCTTCACCTGCACGGCGCCCTCAGGCACGGTGACCGACCAATCGAGCATCTGCACCGCGCGTTGGGCGATGTCTTCGTCGCGGGGCGGCGTCTCGCCGCCGAAGCGCACCTCGATCTCCTCGACGATGCCGCGGACGCCGCGCACCTTCTGGGCCGCCTTCTCGGCGGCCACGCGCTCGGTGTAGCTGCCGACGTGGCCGGTGAGCGTGACGATGCCGTTCTCCACGGCGACGCCGATATGGGCGGCGTCGATGCTGGGGTCGAAGTCGAACTCGTCGATGACGTTCTGGCGAATCAGCTTGTCGCCCATGGTCCGTCTCCTCGGGAAGGTCCAGGTCACACTTGGCCGAGCCCGACGCTAGGCCACACAACCGTTCGCACATTGATCCAGCGCAAGGGTTTCCTCGGCCGCGATCCGGCCCGGCATCGGGCAGGTCCGGGCGCCGTCGCGGCAGCCCGGAACCGTGCAATGGGCGGATATGGCGGCCATCATGTCCCGGGCCATCGAACAGCCGGTCGAACATCGGCACGTCCGCGAATGCGTCCGGGACGCGCGCGTTGCCCGCGATCAGGGCGAAGGGGATGCCCCGCCGGCGGAGGGCCCAGGCGAGCGGGAAGCCGGAGCCCTGGTTCAGGTCGACGCTGACGATCGCGAAGTCCGGCGGCGTCTTGTCGAGACTTCCGGCGGCATCTCCGCAGGTGCCATAAGGGCCGCTGACCGCGCAGCCGGCACCCGCCAGGACATCCTCCAGCCACATGGCGGGCAGCGCTTGCGGCTCGGCCACGAGGACGACGGGTTGCCTCTCTCCAACACCTGCCTGCATCGCTCGATTCCCGTTCCCGGTTGCGATGGCACGAGGATGGACCGGTCGGGATGACCGGCTTTGCGCTAGATCAAGGGAAGCGCGGCCGTCGCCAGCATGGCGAGGGCGGCGAGCAGCATGCAGGCCGTTGCGGTCCAGCCGAGCACCTTGAGGGGCCCGCGCACGGCGAACGCGCCCATGATGTCATGCCGGGCGGCCGCCAGCATCATCACGGCCATGACGGGGACCGCGATGACGCCATTGACGACCGCGCTCCAGTAGAGCGCCCGGATCGGGTCGACCGCGCCGAGGCTGATGACCATGCCCACCAGCGTGGCAAGCGCCACCGTCCCGTAGAAGGCGCGCGCCTCCAGAATGCGCCGGCCGAAGCCCACGGGCCAGCGCCGCGCTTCGCCGACAGCGTAGGCCGCGGAGCCCGCGAGCACAGGCACCGCCAGCAGGCCGGTCCCCACGATGCCGAGCGCGAAGACCATCGCAGAGAACGGGCCGGCGAGCGGGCGCAGCGCCTCCGCGGCCTGAGCCGAGGTTTGGATGTCCGTGATGCCGCGCGGATGGAGCACCGCCGCGGTGGTAACCATGATGGCGAGCGCCACGAGGTTGGAGAACGCCATGCCGACGAGCGTGTCGACCTCGATGCGATGGAGCGCTGCGCCTCCCTGCTCGGGCGCGTGTAGGAGGTCGCGCCGGCGCGGGAAGGCGTGCAGGTCCTCGGCCTCCTCGGCGGCCTGCCAGAAGAACAGGTAGGGACTGATCGTGGTCCCGAAGAGGGCGACCAGCGTGGTCAGGCCGGCTCCGCTGACGTCGACGTTCGGGACGGCGAGCGCCGCGCCGAGATCCCACCAGGAGACGCGTGCGAAGATTACCACGCCGAGGTAGGCGAACAGGCTCAAGGTCAGCCACTTCAATACGGCGACGTAGCGCGTGTACTGCAGGACGAGTTGCATGAAGGCGCAGATGCCGGCGAAGAGGATGACGTAGAGCCAGCGCGGGCCCGGCAGCAGCAGGGCGAAGGCGTCCGCCATGGCGCCGAGGTCGGCACCGAGGTTCAGGATGTTGGCCACCAGCAGGAGCAGGACGACGGCCTGCAGCAGGCCGTTCGGGTAGTGCTCGCGCAGGATGCCGGCAATGCCGTGGCCAGTGGTGCGCCCGATCCGGGCCGAGACCATCTGCACCGCTGCCATGAGCGGCAGGGTGTAGAGCATGGTCCAGCACAGGCCGTAGCCGAACTTGGCGCCGGCCTGCCCGTAGGTGGCGATGCCGCTCGGGTCGTCGTCCGAGGCGCCCGTGATCAGGCCAGGGCCGAGGACCCGTAGCAGGCGCGGCTTCGACGGGCCGACGGCGAGGCTCTGGGCCTCCGGGTCGTCGGCCTCTTTGGCCGCTGCGAGGGGCGACGTGCTCATGCCGCCGACTTTGCCGGCCCGTTCGGCGTCTCCGCCTGGATCGAGTACGCCACCCTCAAGGCGGCGGCGAGGTCGTCCCGGTCGGTGCCGTACCGCCGGCATAGGTCGTCCAGCCACTGCGGACGCCCGTCGGGGATGTCGGAGAACGGGACGTGGTACATCCCGTCGAGGGCCTCGATACCGTAGCCAGTGACGGCCCATTGCCGGCCCTGCCAATGGACGGGTTCGGTGAGTTCATGGCTCATCCCGGCCTCCTCATGCCACGTGCCGGGTCAGCTCGACGACCTCGCAAGTGTCGGCCCGCAACCGCCAGTCGACGACGCCGGCGGCCTCGCGGAACATCGCCTTGGCTGCGTAGGCGGCGGAGACGTCCGAGGCGGCGACGACGACGGTCTGCCGCTGCGGGACGCGGTGGTCGTGGCCGGTGTCGTCCGAGACGACCTTGTGGAAGGTGACGAGGTACTCGCGCATGGCTCAACTCCGCGTCCGGGGCACGGGGTACCCTGGTGCCGGTCGAGACCGGCGGCTTTGATCCAGCGCAAGGGCGCCGGGGCGTTCAGGTGCCGGTCGCCGGTGGGAAGAAGCGGTCCCGGCCTGGCTCCTCGTCCGCGGCCTGCCGCGCCTTCGCAGCGCGGTGGGCATGCGCCTTCCCGTGCAGCGGCCAGTACCGCTCCATGGCGAGGTAGGTGAAGGAGGCCGACCAGCCGATCAGCAGCAGGCCGTTGAGGGCCTCGACGCCGGTGAGGAGGCGGGCATGGCCGACCGGCGCGTGGTCGCCGTAGCCCAGCGAGGAATAGGCGACCACCGAGACGAACAGGCAGTCCTCGAAGGTCTCGATGGGCACGCCCGAGAAGGCGCCGAGCCCCAGCCGGAGCACGAGAAGCCAGTAGGCGCCAGCGTAGATCCAGACCGCGACCGTGTGGCCCGCGAAGGCAGCGAGGACCACTGCGATGATACGCCATCGCGGTGGCACCGGCAGTTCGGCGAGGTGCTCGGAGGTCAGGCGCAGCGTCTCGTAGAGCACCAGGATGGTGACCATCACGAGAACGACGCTGGCAGCCAGGATCACGATCATGGCTTCGGTCCCAAGGGATGGCCTGGAGCGATCCTGCCCGACCAGTACGGGCACCTCGTTGACCTGCCTCAAGGCCGCCTGGTCCGGTCGTCGGTGGCGCGCCCGTCGAGCCGTGATCCAGATCAAGGCACCGCCCCTCTCGATGCCGTCCCTTGCATCCCAGCGCCCGGCCGAGCGCCCGGACAGGAGGCGGCCATGGCGGACATCCACGTAGCCGAGGATCTCTGGTCCACGGGCATGCTGCCCGAGGGCATCCTGGAGCGGTGGCTCGTCTCAGACGGGGCGCGCGTGAAGGTCGGCGAGGCCGTTGCCGCCGTGCGCATCGGCGAGGCCCTGCACGACATCGTCTCGCCCGCCAGCGGGCGCCTGGAGGTGCTGGCGCCGGCGAGCGAGGTGGTCGACCCCGGCTGCATCATCGCCGAGGTTCATGCGTGACAGGCCGGTGCCACCAGCACGCGTCGGGGCACCACGACCGCAAGCAAATCAACGAGGCAGGTCATATCCCGGGCAGATATGCAGGCCGCGCCATCGCCGCCGGGCTGGCGGACGGACGAGATGCTGGCGCTCGTGTTCGCCGCAACTGGCGGCGTCTACCTGGCCGGCGGGATCGCGCCGCGCATCGCGGAAGTCCTGCAAGGCGAGGCGTTCGGCGCAACCTGCGCGGACAAGCCCCCGTTCCGGGATGCGATGCAGACCATACCCCGTTTCGTGTTCACGCGGCCGGAGCCGGCCATCGACGGCCTTGCGGCGCCCCTATGCGCGGAAGATCGCTTCCTGTTTCCTGCCCAGAACTGGAGGGCTTGAGGCAGATCAACGCCGCTCGGTCTGGCTGCCCGCAGCTTGATGCCGCCCATTCCGGGTCGAGGGAGGCTCCGATGTCCTATGCCAGCATCATGGTCACGGTCGACGACGGGCGCCACGCCGGGACGCGGGTCCGGCTCGCAGCGGAACTGGCGCACCGTTTGGGCGCACGCCTCGTCGGCGCCGCCGCCTGCATGCCCGATTATCCGCAGGGCTACGGCGAGACCGCCGTGCCCATGGGCACGGTCATTGAAGAGATCCGCCAGGCCGCCCTCGACAGGTGCGCGGAAGCGGAGAAGGTCTTCCGCCACGGCTCCTGCCTGGACGACCGCGTCGAGTGGCGCTCCGACATCGCCGCCCCGGTCCCGTTCCTGGAGGGGCAGTCCCGGGCCGCCGACCTCGTCGTGCTCGGCCGTTACGCCGAGGACGAGGGCGTCAGGCCGGGCATGGCGGTCGACCTCGGCGACGCGCTCATGGGGCTGGGGCGCCCCGTCCTCGTGGTTCCCGCCGGCATCGAGCACTTGACGGCGAAGCGTGTCGTCGTCGGCTGGAAGAACACTCCCCAATCGCGCCGGGCGGTGTCGGACGCCCTGCCCCTCCTCAGGCGCGCAGAGGCGGTCCAGGTGCTGCGGGTCACGGACGACGAGGATCTGGCCGAGGTGGACGATGTGGTCCGCTACCTCGCCCTGCACGACGTCAACGCGAGCGCGCGCATCGCTGCGCGCTCGGGCTGGACCGTCGCCGACGACCTGCGGAAGGCGACGCGAGAGTTCGGCGGCGACCTCATCGTGACCGGCGCCTACGGCTACAGCCGCCTGCGGGAGTGGTTCTTCGGCGGTGTCACGCGCGACCTGCTGGCCCAGGCGACTATCTGCTGCCTGATGTCCCATTGAAGCGGGTAGAGCGGCTACGTCCGAACCAGGCTATCTCGACCTGCCCGATCCGGGATTCCCGCCGCCATCCCATGCGTCCGCCGAAGCCGGAACGGAACCCCTTGCTCGCGCCCATCAAGATGCCCGACTTGGACCCGGAGCACGTTCCCCGACAGCCCGGCCGTACGCGCCCCGCATTGTCCGCTTCTGACTTATGAGCGGACTTTTCGGCGCGAAGGCCCAAGGCCCGGATGTGGCGCAAGGCCGATCGTGATCGGCGGCTGTGCTCAACGCCTCGGCGTGCCCCCTGACGAGCTCCTCGGCTCAGGAGTTCGTCATGCCGGAAACTCTGAACGTCCCGACCAGCGCTCGCATTCGATGGAACCGTGGCCGTATCGTCGGACCCAAACCGCTCCTGAAGTCGAAGCACATCTGGGCGCTTCGCACCCGCCTGCAGCTCGCCAGCCGACCGCGAGATCTCGCCCTCTTCAACCTCGCCATCGACAGCAAGCTGCGCGGCTGCGACCTCGTCCGACTGCGCGACTGCGACGTGCATCTGGGTGATGCCGTGCGGCTCCGAACGACAGTCTGGCAGCAGAAGACCAGCAGGCCGGTTCCGTTCGAGATCACCGAACCGACGCGTGAGGCGCTCACGGCATGGCTCACCTCACGCAGCTTGAGAGCAGGTGACTGGCTGTTTCCGAGCCGCAGCCGACGCGGCGAGCACCTCACGACGCGCCATTATAGCCGGCTGCTCAACCGTTGGGTCGCCTTGAACGGCCTCGATCCATCGACCTACGGCACGTACGGCCTCCGACGGACGAAAGTTGCGCTGGTCTACAAGCGGACCGGCAACGTTCGAGCCTGCCAACTGCTGCTAGGCCACACCAAGCTGGAGAGCACGGTTCGTTACCTCGGCATCGAGGTGGATGATGCGCTGATCCTGTCCGAGCAGACCGAGATCTGAGACAAGCGCCGCGGCAGAACGGCTGCGGCGTGCCAGCAGCAACAATCCTCCTTAGGCTCCAAATGACCCGTTCCGGACCTCGAGAAGTCGCGTCCCGATCGTCCGTTTCGACGTGTGAAGCAGACGCTGGCGCAGGAGGCGACAACATCAGCAGGTTCGGGCGCACTATCAACCGGCCCGCCATGGTCTGTCCGACGGCCTGTATCTTCCCTCAGGCCATTAAAGCGAAGTGTCTCATAGGGCGCTCTCGGTCAGTGCGGCTGATAGCGTTGAGCGCAGTGAGACCCGCGAGCTCCCTCTGCCACGCCGGCCGGAACACCGATTGACAGCGCCGCCTTGCCCTGTGAGGGGCGTTCGAAGCCCGTGCGCGCCGGGACACGAGTTCACGAACCGCCCGTTCCCGCATCCGACCAAGTGAGCCTCTGAGCGGACGAACGCAGTCAGAGGCTCAATCGCGCGACCTCGACCAGGACATCCTCAAGGTAGGCCCTGATCCGGCCGATCGCGGCCGTGCCCGGCTCTGCGATGCTGAAGGCGACCAACTCGCCGCGCGCGTGAACCCTGCGGATGAGGAGTTCGGCCTTGGTGGTCACCGCGCGCTCGGCCTCGTGGCCCGTGTCGGGGAAGCGGGCCCGCTAGCGGCGCAGGCCGGTCTTTCGGTCTACCAAGGCGCTTGGGTGCTGCAGGGGCACGACTGCTCGAAGGTTTACACATCCGCGGGCAAGGCAACATCGTTCAAGACGCCAGTCGACATCTTCGCGCCCGCCTACATTGTCTCGGGCTACCGCCTGAGGACGCCGATGGCGTCGTGCCGCATCAAAGCGGTCCGACCGAAAGGAGAGCGTCAGCTTCTCCTCCTCGACTGCGCGAACGCAGTGGCCGGCAATGAGGTCAGGGTTCTCATGTCGCCCTGCCGAGCGGTGCTCTGCGACGCTACGACAACGACCAGGACCCGACGGGGGTCGGCTACCAGCGCTGCTCGTGACGAGGCGCGCGAGCGTCGGCACCATCCGGATCGGATGCGATTTCTGCGGGATCGGGTGCGCCGAAATGTCAGAGGCAGCCCGGGGAAGGGCGTGTCGCCCATCGCGGATTCCAGCACGCCGCGAAGGATGATCCACGCAGGATTCGTACACACTGCGCCGCCGGTTCAACCAGTTGCCGATCCGTCCCGTCCGATCAAGCCCGATGATCCCGAAGGCGTATGAGTTTGCGGTGGTCGTCTCCGCGTCGAGGGCGCCTGAGTTCGCCTGCGCAAGCCGGCTCCAGGCGGGTAGGGCCGCTCGAGATCGGGCAGGCCGGATCTACCGTTCGGTGAGGTCGCCACGCTCGGATCCATTCCTCGGAATTTCAGAGGAGGCCACCGTGCCGACTTCGACGATAGAGCGGCCACCGGCCGCGGCCGGCAGGCACGAGAAGCACGATCGCCTGATCGCCGCTGCCAAGGCTCTTCCGAGGTTGAAGGTAGCGGTCGTCCACCCTTGCGACGAGGCCGCGTTGGGTGCCGCGCTGGAGGCCGCCGACCTCGGGATCATCGAGCCCGTCCTGGTCGGCCCGCGGGCGAAGGTCGCCGCCGCCGCGGCCGCGCTCGGCGCGGATATCACCGCCTTCCGCCTCGTCGATGCCGAGCACAGCCACGACGCGGCCGAGAAGGCCGTCGCCCTCGTACGTGCCGGCGAGGTCGAAGCGCTGATGAAGGG
This sequence comes from Methylobacterium nigriterrae, assembly GCF_037106235.1. NCBI lineage: Bacteria > Pseudomonadati > Pseudomonadota > Alphaproteobacteria > Hyphomicrobiales > Methylobacteriaceae > Methylobacterium > Methylobacterium nigriterrae. The sequence goes on from NZ_JBAWTG010000049.1 coordinate 36,324, forward strand.
CAGCCTCCACACCGACGAGTTGATGGCCGCGGTCGTGCGCCGGGACGGCGGTCTGCGGACTGCCCGCCGCCTCAGTCACGGCTTCGTCATGGACGTGCCGGGCCACGCGACGCCCCTGATCGTTACGGACGCGGCCGTCAACATCGCGCCCTCGCTGGAGGAGAAGCGCGACATCACGCAGAATGCCATCGATCTGGCGCGCGCCCTCGGGGTCGAGACCGTGCGGGTCGCCATCCTGTCGGCCATGGAGACCGTCAACGCGAAGGTGCCCTCGACGCTCGATGCGGCCGCCCTCTGCAAGATGGCCGACCGGGACCAGATCACGGGAGCCGTGCTCGACGGGCCGCTCGCCCTCGACAATGCCATCGATCTCGGCGCGGCGCGGATTAAGAAGATCCGCTCGCCCGTCGCCGGCCAGGCCAACGTGCTCGTCGTCCCCGACCTCGCAGCGGGCAACATGCTGGCCAAGAGTCTCACTTTCCTGGCCGATGCGGACGCGGCCGGGATCGTGCTCGGGGCCCGGGTTCCGATAATCCTGACGAGCCGGGCGGACGCGCGGCTGACACGCCTCGCCTCCTGCGCGGTGGCCTCCCTGGTGGCCGCCGCAGAGCGCGCGCGGCGCCCCCTTCCGGAGGTCTAGCCGATGATCCCAGTTTTGCTCGTTCTCAATGCCGGCTCGTCGAGCTTGAAGTTCCAGGTGTTCGAGTTCGGCGAGACGGAGGACCCGCACCGCGTCTTCCGGGGCTTGTTCGAGAGTCTCGGCAGTTCTCCCCGCCTGCTGATCCGAGACAGCACCGGCACGGTGGTGGCCGACGAGCCGTTCGGCGAGGTCCCGGCCTTCGGTCACGAGGAAGCGCTCCTGCACCTGGCCGCTTGGCTGCGCGCGCATAGCCGCGGCCTCCGCCTTGCCGCCGTCGGGCACCGAGTGGTTCATGGCGGCATGGCGCATCGCGCCCCGGTGCGCGTCAATGGGGACGTGCTGCGGGCGCTGGAGAGCCTCGTACCTCTCGCACCCCTGCATCAGCCGCACAACCTGGAGCCGATCCGGATCCTCCGGCGACGTTTCCCGGACCTGCCCCAGGTCGCCTGCTTCGACACGGCGTTCCATGGCAGTCAGCCCGAGATCGCCCAGCTCTACGCCCTGCCGCATGCGATGACGGAACGGGGCGTGCGGCGCTACGGCTTCCACGGACTGTCCTACGCCTACATCGCCTCGATCCTCGGGGAATACGATCCCGCTCTCGTGGCCGGCCGTGTTGTGGTCGCCCATCTGGGCAGCGGGGCCAGCCTGTGCGCTCTGAACCAAAGCATGAGCGTCGCGACCACGATGGGCTTCTCCGCCCTCGACGGGCTGCCCATGGGCACGCGCTGCGGCAGCATCGATGCCGGCGTCGTCTTCTACATGCTGCGGGAGATGAATCTCGGCGCCGACGAGGCTGAGCGGGTCCTGTACACGCAATCAGGACTTCTCGGGGTCTCGGGACTGTCGAACGACATGCGCAAGCTGCGCGCGCTCGCGGCAGCCGATCCCAATGCCCGCCGTGCCATCGACCTGTTCGTCTATCGGATCGGGCGGGAACTCGGCTCCCTCGTGGCAGCGCTCGGCGGCATCGACGCCCTCGTGTTCACCGGCGGCATCGGCGAGAACGACGCCGCCACCCGGTCCGAGGTCCTGCGCGGCGCCGCTTGGGCCGGGTTCGCGCTCGATGAGGCGGCCAATGCCTCCGGCGGCCCCTGCCTGGCGCGCGGACCCGGCCCCGCCGCCTGGGTCATTCCGACGGACGAGGAACTGATGATCGCGCGCGGCACGCGCGACGCGCTGAGCGAGGCTCGGCGCCAGCCGGCCCTACGAGCAACGGGAGCCTGAGATGGAAGCGCTCAAGACGAAGCCGCCGACCGAACTCGGGGACGAGACCTTCATGTCCGCTGCCGAGCTCGGCACCTACACGGCCAAGCTGAGGGCCGCGAAGGCCATGAAGGATTTGCAGGCCGAGGACCGCGCCGGGAAGGCGCGGGCAGAACTCATCAAGACCTTGTCCGAGACCATCGAGGTCACGCCCCAGAAGGTGCACGAGATCACGAAGTCGCTCCTGCACAAGCTCCGCATCGCCGCCGAGCAGGGCAAGAACGAAC